>CANGFK010000297.1 GCA_947452925.1 Chitinophagaceae bacterium
CCCACTTTCATTCTGTTGCTTCAATGACCAGTCTCCAGTCATCTTTATTTCTAGCCAGAGGTTACCACTCTTTCTAAAGAAGTTGGTTCTTAATCCGAAGTTCTCCGCAAACTTCTGTGCTATTTGCTTGATGGAATTATTTTCATTAATGCTGATAACACCCTCTGGACTGTCCTTTATGATGTCTCCAAGCCTTAGTTGTCCAATTGGTGCATTCCTTCTGAAACTAGTTGTAGAAGTAGCAATGGTGTCTAACTTAAAATCGATTTTAAGATAGGGAAAGGCATTATTAAATTCCTTCTTTATATCGTCAATTAATCTATCTTTTGAAATAATAATTTTCATTGCTTGTGTTCTTCTTATTTTAGGGAATCTTCTAATACTTCCTTTACAATGTCAAAATTGTGCTTTTGAGGTAAAATAAAAACTGACTTTAATCATTTCAACAAAATACTTTACAAGATATGTAGGTAATTGATGAAAATCATGTAAAGGTTTGACTATCGTTTGGTTCGTCGATGACCACCGCTACTACTTTTGGCCTCATAAAACATACTATGCCTAATTACAACACACTGATAGAAAAGTATAACAAGTCTGTCCCCCGTTACACAAGTTATCCCACTGTTCCTTTTTGGAAAGACTGGGAAAACAACCTTCAATGGAAGGATACTTTTAGTAATACAATAAACATTGACGATGACTATGAGAAGGGATTGAGCATCTATATACACCTGCCCTTTTGCGAATCGTTGTGTACCTACTGCGCCTGCAACAAGAGAATTACAACCAACCATTCGGTTGAAGACAAATACATTGATGCGGTACTGAAAGAATGGGGTATGTACAAGAAATTGATGCAAAGGTCTCCCATCATCCAGTCTATACACCTTGGCGGCGGAACGCCGACTTTTTTCTCTCCAGAAAACTTAACTAAGCTTATTAATGGCATTCTTGAAGGAGCGAGTATTGCCCCCAATCACGCATTCAGCATAGAAGGACATCCAAATAATACGACAGAAGAACACCTGAAAACTTTATATGACTTAGGATTCAGACGCATCAGTTTTGGTGTTCAGGATACAGACCCTGTTGTGCAAAAGGCTATCAACCGGATACAGCCAACTGAAAACGTACGTCGTGCTACCGAAGCGGCTCGCAGAATAGGTTTTGAATCTGTAAACTTCGATCTGATATATGGTCTCCCTTTTCAAACCATTGAGGGAATGCAAAATACCATCCGAGAAGCTATTGAAATTCAGCCAGACCGTGTTGCTTTCTACAGCTATGCACACGTGCCCTGGAAACAAAAAGTGCAACGTTTGTTTGATGAAAACGATTTGCCTAGTGCCGAATTGAAGACTAAACTATATGCCATTGGAAAGAAGATGTTTGCTGATGCAGGCTATACGGATATTGGCATGGACCATTTTTCTCTGCCAACAGATGAACTGTATTATGCAAGAATGAATGGTTCTCTTCATCGCAACTTTATGGGTTATACCGACACCAATTGTGCAGCCCTGATTGGATTGGGCGTTTCTGCCATCAGTGATATTGGGGTTGCCTATGCACAAAACCACAAAGAGCTGGAAAACTATTATCGTAGCATTGAAGCAGACGAATTACCTACAGTAAAAGGATGTTTTTTGGATGAAGCAGATCTTATTTTTAAAAAATACATACTCCAAACGATTTGTCAGGGAAGGACAACCTTCAAAGAAGAGTATAAGTACTTATTAAGTGATTATTCCTTACCGTTATTACAAGACATGGAGGCGGACAACCTGTTGCACTTTACCGATGACGGCATTGAGGTTACCAAACTAGGTTTTCACTTTGTGAGAAATATCTGCAAAGCTTTTGACATCAAATGGCTTACCGATGAAACCAGTCATGTTGGGTTTAGTAAGGCTGTTTAAATGATAAGCAACAAACAATTGAGCACTTGTTTGTAGTGTATGCTTATATAAAGTGAGTAGATTTTTTCAGGCTGCAATACTTCTCTCCAGTGTAAATACCCTTTTTTATCAAGGAAGATACCTTTCTTCTAAAAGAAGTAACCTTTTTTACCAGGGAAGGTACCTTCTTTCCAAAAGAAGTATCCTTTTTTCTCAGGGAAGGTACCTTCTTTCAAAAAGAAGTAACCTTTTTTCTCAGGAAAATACCTTCTTTCAAAAAGAAGTAACCTTTTTTTCTGGGGAAGGATACTTCTCTCAAAATAAGAATGCTTATGTTCTAAATATCGTCGAATATTGTTTCCGTAGGTTCTTCTCTGGTTAGCTGAAGACGATATAGCTCGGCATAATAGCCTTCTTTATCCATCAATTCAGTGTGCGTACCCTCTTCCACAATAGCCCCTTCATCTATAACTACAATCTTATCAAACCTGAAAGTAGAGAAAATTCTATGGGTAATGATAATTGCAGTTTTATGCTCAAGGTATTCATAGAAGTTGTTGATAATCGTACTTTCTGTCTTTGCATCAACAGCACTCAGGCAATCATCGAACACAACAATCTCAGGATTTTTTATCAGGCTACGAGCGATAGATATACGTTGTTTCTGTCCGCCACTCAAGGTCACGCCCCGCTCCCCAATCATCGTATCATATCCTTTATCAAAACCGAGTATTTCTTGATGAATACTCGCAAATCTGGCGGCCTCTTCTATTTTATCTTGCGATGGTTTATTGGCTAATCCAAAGCCAATATTATTGGAAACAGAATCACTAAACAAGAATACATCTTGAGGAACATAGCTGATTCCATTCCTCAATTGACTCAATGAGATATTGGCTATATCATTACTACCAATAGAAATACTTCCCTGATCGGGATTATAGAAATGTAAAAGCAATTGGGCCAGCGTAGATTTACCACTACCTGTCTTTCCTATTATCAATACCTTTTGCCCTTCCTTAATAGTCAGGTTGAAATTACTGATGGCCTTAATGCCTGTATGGGCATAGGTGAAAGAAACATTATTGAAAACAATATCACCTTTTAATGAATCCAACTGTACGGATTTTGAACTATCCACAATGGCTGACTTTGTATCCAAAAACTCATTCAAGCGCTTTTGAGACGCCGCCCCGCGCTGAATCATACTAGCAGTCCACCCAAGCGCCATCACAGGAAAAGTAAGTAGGTTTACATAGATTACAAACTCCGTAATAGTACCTGCACTTACTGCGGGAGAATGACCCGAAACGTGGTACCACCCTCCTATCGCAATAGTTAACAAAGTACTGATACCAATTAATAGTGCCATTGAAGGAAAATAAACGGCTTCCACTTTTGCAAGACTGATTGCATTCTTCTTGTACAAATTACTGTTGTCATTAAAGAAACCCATCATTGCTTTCTCTTGCACAAAAGATTTTATAACCCTGATGCCCGAGTAACTTTCTTGCGCAGTAGTTGTCAACCCCGACAACAACGCCTGAATGCGCTCACTCTTTTTATTGATGATTGTATTTACTGAGTAAATAGTAATGGTTAGTATGGGCAAAGGTGCCAATACATACAGTGTCAACTCCACATTCTCTTTAAGCATAAAATAGACACTAAATCCAATAGTTGCAGTCAGATTTATTACATACATAACGGCAGGGCCGGTATACATTCTCACTTTACTGACGTCCTCAGAAATTCGGTTCATCAAATCGCCAGTACTATGAACTTTATAAAAGCCAGCATCCAGTTGCTGATAGTGTTGATAGACTTCATTCTTTTGATCGTACTCAATGTGGCGGCTCATTACAATAATGGTCTGCCGCATCAAGAACATAAAGAAGCCCCCCAATAATGCCAATACCAACAAGGTAATCCCACTAAAAACAATCATTTTACCGAAAGAGATATTGCCATCTTCAACCCATACAATCAATTGTTTTACCAATACATCGTAGTTGGCATTTCTGGCAGGATGCTTGGCAACGGGCAAACCATTCTGCAATTTGATAGCTTGGGTAACTTTATCAACTACATAGCCAGACACCTGAGGAGCGAGGATTCGGAAATAGTTGGAAAGTATAATAAATAAGATGCCCAAACCGAAGCGGGTTCTGTATTTCCAAAAGTATTTATTGATTACTGCGAGGTGTTTCAAGTCGTATATTTTGGCAAATGTAATAGAACTAATATTAATTTTATTTGGCTGTTAACTTACATACCCCTTATTTTGCACCCGGAGAGCTGGCAGAGTGGTCGATTGCGGCAGTCTTGAAAACTGTTGACTGTTACAGGTCCGGGGGTTCGAATCCCTCGCTCTCCGCCAGATACTATACAAAACGTTTTAAAACGCTGCAATCACTATGATTAGCAGCGTTTTTTCATTGGTGACTATACCAAACTGTTCATTAAATCCTATTCAAAAAGTGACCTATTCAGTGACCTATCGCTAACGCGGCAAACAGGTCACTGGAAATCGCTGAAACACTTGTCTAGCAAGCAGTTCATAATTTGAACATCTTGTTTTACAGTGTATTAAAGAATACATTTACACACTATTAATTAGTCACCACATGAACAGATCATTCAATTTACTTTTTTTTGTTAAAAGAAGTAAAGCTATTGCCAATGGTACCGCTCCCATTTATTTAAGAATCACAATTGATGGCAAACAAACGGAGATAGCTGTAAAGCGTTATATCGTGCCTGAGAAATGGAATAGTAGCAACCAAAATGTTAGTGGCAACTC
>CANGFK010000298.1 GCA_947452925.1 Chitinophagaceae bacterium
GTGCCAAACAAGCCAGGGCTGCTTAGCGTGTTTGCTCTTTCGTTGCCTTCTTCCAATACCCATTCTCCAAAACCATAACCCCACTCTCTGGCTTCGTCAGGTATAAAATCCATTTTAGCTCCCCTAGAATAATTTTGTTGCATAGCTATGATAGATTCTTTGGTAAGAATTTGCTTTCCGTTATATTTCCCATCATTTAGTATCATACTCAAAAACTGCAGATAATCTTCTGGCGTACTCCATGCGCCTCCAGCTGGTGAAACTACCAACTCACCACCAAAGCTGGTGTGTTTCATACCGCAAGGTTTGGCAATACGTTGTTGAAATAATATCTCGAATCGTAGCCTGCTTACTTTTTCAACTACTGCAGCAGCAATCTTTAATCCTACACTGCTGTAATGAAAAGATTTACCTGGTTCACCTTCTTGTGGCATCTTCGCTATTTTTTCCATAGTTTCATCCAGTGTCAGGGATTCTTTAGGTTCCTCCAAGGTTAATATTACCGGAGGTGCGTTAATGCCTGTGAGGTGACATAGACAGTCCTTTATCTTTATTTTTCCTTTTTTATACTTTGTCATTATGGGAAGATATTTGCCTATCGTGTCGTCCAAGCTTATTTTTCCCTCTTGAACGAATGTCATAATAACTGCTGCAGACAACCATTTACTGCAACTTGCAACAGGTTTTTGCGTGTTTGGGGCAAAGTCTTGAATTTCATCTTGCGCTTCATCTCCTTTTCTGTTTGCCATCCATTTAAGCGTGGCTTTTTCACTTTTACTCAGTTTATTCTCGGCATGGCTATACACAACTTTTCCATCTTTCCAGACCATGATAACCCCGCGTCCACCTATTTCGTGGAGGTGGGTGTGTAGCCAATCTCCAACTGCAGTAAAATTATCTTGTGCAATACTGTAAGTACTTATCAGTATTAAAAAAAGGAGATGAAAGAGTAGTTTTCGCATGACGTATTAATATTTGTTAGACTTCAAATATATAGTTTGTATTTAATTGAGTCACAGAATGTATTCATTTAGTGATGGAATCTACCCATCTAGTTGCAAAGTGTACCCTTTTCGCAATAGATTGTACCAACGATGTCGAAAAATATACCCATTTAGTTACCGGATGTATCCTTTCACCGAAAGTTAAAAGCCAATTTATGAGCATATTAAAATTACAAAGAATATTTAAAATTCATCCAAAACCTTACCCAATAACGACTTGAGTTTTTTGTAAACATTATGTGAAAAACCTTGCCTTCTCATTTCTTTTTCCCGCCGTAGTATTGTACTCCAATCGCAAAGTTTACCCCAATTAAGTAAGGAAAATAACGAAGGGAAATTGCAATAATGCATCCCTTGATGCGGTGACGACTTTAACAAGCAAAGAACATTGATATATGCAGATTGAACCGATTTTACAAGAAAACAAAGATCGCTTTGTGCTTTTTCCTATTACACATCAGGATATTTGGCAGATGTATAAACAAGCGGAGGCTAGTTTCTGGACTGCAGAAGAAATTGACCTCACACCCGATTTGCAAGATTGGGCAAATAAATTAACTGAAGACGAGCGTTTCTTTATAAAGCATGTTCTAGCATTCTTTGCAGCTAGCGATGGTATTGTAAATGAAAACTTGGCAGTCAACTTCCTAAAAGAAGTACAATATCCCGAAGCCCGTTGTATGTATGGCTTTCAGGTGATGATTGAGAATATTCACAGCGAAGCCTATTCATTGTTGATTGATACCTACATAAAAGATGTAGTAGAAAAAGACAGGTTACTACACGCCATAGACACTATAGACTGCGTACAGAAAAAAGGACAATGGGCTTTGCGTTGGATAGATAAAGGAAGTTTTGCCGAGCGTTTGGTTGCATTCGCTGCTGTAGAAGGCATCTTCTTTAGTGGTAGTTTCTGCTCTATATTCTGGTTGAAGAAACGTGGATTGATGCCGGGTTTAAGTTTTGCCAATGAATTGATTAGCCGCGATGAGGGATTGCACTGCGATTTTGCTTGTCTGCTATACACCCAACACTTGGTAAATCCATTGTCAGTAGAAACTGTTACCCAGATAATTACCGATGCGGTAGAAATAGAAAAAGAATTTGTGAGTAGTGCCTTGCCTGTTCGGTTGATAGGAATGAACGCTGACTTGATGTGTCAATACATTGAGTTTGTTGCGGACAGATTATTAGTAGCACTAAACTGTAAAAAAGTGTATAACGCTACCAATCCCTTCGACTTTATGGAGTTAATTTCATTGCAAGGCAAAACCAATTTCTTTGAAAAAAGAGTTGGTGAATACCAGAAAGCAGGTGTAAAAGAAGGTGCATCAAAGGCATTTTCAATGGACGAAGACTTTTAGATAGTGATGAGTTATGAACGATGAATTATGAGTGAAAAAAAACTGTATTAAAGGACAAATCGGTTGCTTTTGCTTTGAGGTGTATAAATCTTTACAGGTATCTAACTGAAACAAAAAAGGAGTTTGTTTTAAGCAAACAATTACTTCGTTCAGGAACACCCGTTGGTGCAAATGTTCGAGAAGCGCAAAATGCCGAAAGCAACGCAGATTTTATTCATAAATTCGGAATGGCTCAAAAAGAATGCGATGAAACAATTTATTGGCTTGAGTTATTATTTGCATCTAAATACATGTCACAAGAGGAGTTTTCATCTATTCATCCCGAAGCGGAGGAATTAATGAAAATGTTACGTAGCTCAATACTCACTTTAAAACAAAAGAATAACAACACAACAAAGGACTCATAATTCATATTTCATAACTCATAACTAAATAAGCATGTTCGTAATTAAGCGCAGCGGTAAGAAAGAAGCCGTACATTTTGACAAAATCACGTCTAGAATAATGAAATTAAGCTATGGTTTGCAGCTTAAGGCAGATGACATTATTGAGATAGCCAAGAAAGTTATCATTGGTATCTACAACAATGTAACTACTACCGAGTTGGATAACCTTGCTGCTGAAACAGCAGCTTCGTTTACTACCAAACACCCTGACTTTGCAGTGTTGGCAGCACGTATTGCCGTATCTAACTTGCATAAGAATACTGCCAAGTCATTCTCCGAGACTGCGGGCTTGCTATACAACTATGTAGATGAAAAAACAAACGAGGCTGCACCATTGATTGCAGATGACATTTACGCAATCATTCAAGAGCATGAGGATGTATTGAATGCATCTATTATCTATGAAAGAGACTATCATTTCGACTACTTTGGCTTCAAAACCTTGGAGAAATCATATTTACTTAAAGTTCATGGTAAAATTGTAGAACGCCCTCAACACATGTTCATGCGCGTGGCATTGGGCATTCATAAATCTGATATAACAGCCGCTATCGAAACTTATAACCTGATGAGTGAAAAGTGGTTTATTCATGCCACTCCTACGCTGTTCAATGCAGGTACTCCAAAGCCTCAAATGAGCAGTTGCTTCTTATTGAGTATGAAAGATGATAGCATCTCTGGTATATATGATACCTTAAAAGACTGCGCTATGATCTCTCAATCTGCTGGTGGTATTGGTCTTAACATTCATAATGTACGTGCTACAGGTAGTTATATCAAGGGAACAAATGGTACATCTAATGGCATTGTTCCAATGCTACGTGTGTTTAACGATACAGCTCGTTATGTGGATCAAGGTGGTGGAAAAAGAAAAGGTGCTTTCTCAGTTTATCTAGAACCTTGGCACGCTGATGTATTTGAATTTTTGGATCTAAGGAAGAATCATGGTAAGGAAGAAATGCGTGCAAGAGATTTGTTCTTAGCACTCTGGATACCCGATTTATTTATGAAGCGTGTGGAGGAAGATGGTCAATGGAGTTTATTCTGTCCCAACGAAGCGCAAAACTTGCATACTACGCATGGTAAAGAATTCGAAGCTTTATATGAAGGTTATGAAGCAGCAGGTAAAGCTAAGAAAACAATCCCTGCTCGTGAATTATGGAATGCAATTCTAGAATCTCAGATAGAAACAGGTACACCTTATATGTTATACAAGGATGCGGCTAATGAAAAGAGCAACCAAAAGAACTTGGGAACTATCCGTTGCAGCAACCTTTGCACTGAGATTATAGAATATAGTGATGATAAGGAAACTGCAGTTTGTAACCTTGCTTCTCTATCATTACCTCGCTTTGTAGAAGGTAATAAATTTAACTTTGAGAAGTTATTGGAAGTAACCAAGATTGTTACTCGTAATCTAAACAAGGTTATTGACAACAACTACTACCCTATCCCAGAAACCTACACCAGCAACATGCGTCACCGTCCAATTGGGTTGGGTGTACAAGGTTTGGCAGATGCTTTTATGTTGTTAGGACTTCCTTTTGAAAGTGATATGGCCAAGATGTTGAATAAAAACATCTTCGAAACAATCTACTACGCTGCCTTGATGGCTTCCAATGAAGTTGCAAAAGAACATGGCGCTTATGAAACCTTCAAAGGTTCTCCATTGAGTAAGGGTATATTCCAGTTTGATATGTGGAATGTACAACCAAGTGACAGATATGATTGGGATGCTTTGAGGGCAGAGATAAAGAAGACTGGGGTTAGGAACTCCTTGTTGTTGGCACCAATGCCTACCGCTTCTACTTCACAGATATTGGGTAACAACGAATGTTTTGAGCCTTACACTTCCAACATTTATAACCGTCGCGTTTTGAGTGGAGAA
>CANGFK010000299.1 GCA_947452925.1 Chitinophagaceae bacterium
CAGCTGCCCGAAGTGAAGGGGCTGCAAAAAGAGATAAGATTTTCTTTGGTTTGGCAGGGATTAAAAAAATGGTGGGTTTCCCAAGCGAGTACGGAGATTTTAATTTACTAACAGACTCTGAGACAGGGGATAAAGAATGGGAAGCTAAACGGATTGCACGCAGAATTGCACCTATCGGCATTCCTGATTTGTCCCTTGTATCCAATTGGGATTTAAAACTAACAGTTGCAGAAACTGCAGAAGCAGGATACCAATTGAGCAAGCTTCCCGATGGAATGAAAATCATTAGTTTGTCTCCCGGGACTAAGATGCAGTCCAAAGATTGGACAGTAACAAACTGGGTTGCACTTATCAAATTACTAGCTGCTGCATTACCAGATTGGGCATTAGTAATCATTGGTGCACCCGATGAAATTGAAGCAGCTAATCAATGTGAAGCTGCATGGCACGAAGGGCAAGTATTAAATATTTGTGGCAAAGTATCACTGAGGGTGTGTGCTGCTGTACTTGGGAAAACAAGCTTATTTATAGGGCATGATAGTGGACCAATGCATTTAGCTGGTGCAATGGGTGTGCCGATTGTGGCCGTTTTTGCTGCTATTAATATTCCAAGAAAATGGTATCCAAGAGGAGATAGGAATCAGATCATCTACCACAAAACAGATTGTGCAGGCTGCGGTTTGACTGTTTGCGTGGAGCAGAAGAAAAAATGTATCCTGTCCATCACCCCAAACGAGGTGTTTGATGCGGTGATGGAAGTAATTCAATAATTTTAAATAGAGTAAGCGGCTAGTACCTTAATGGATTACGCTTTGCATTGAGGATATAATTTTTAATATTCATCCAAAAAGCTAAAACCATATAAACAACTACGGGAGAGCCAAGTGTGAGAAAAGAAATGTAAATAAACCACATCCTTATCCTTGAAGAGGCGATGCCTAATTTATCTCCGATCGCACTACATACGCCAAAAGCGTGTAACTCCAGAAATTCGCGGATTTTACTAATCATTATTTTGTATTTCTTTTTAACTAAGGGTGCAAAATATGGAATAAATTATAATAATTACAAAAACATATGTAACCCATGTTTTGTTTTCATTAAATTCGCAGCTTTCAAGAAAAAGTTTAATTTTTAACACATAAATCAAACACGCGTTATGGCATTTGACATTGAAATGATTAAAAAGGTTTATGCAGAGATGCCTGCTAAAGTAGAAGCTGCACGTAAGGCTCTTGGCAGACCGCTTACCTTGTCGGAGAAGATTTTGTTTTCTCATTTACACACCGATCAAAAGTTGGAAAATTTTGGAAGAGGCAAGTCTTATGTTGACTTTGCGCCAGACCGCGTGGCCATGCAAGATGCTACCGCTCAAATGGCTTTGTTACAGTTTATGCAAGCTGGTCGCCCTAAGGTTGCGGTGCCTTCTACTGTGCATTGCGATCACCTGATTACTGCAAAAGTTGGTGCTAAAACAGATTTAGCTGTTGCAAACACAGAAAGTAAAGAAGTGTACGATTTCTTGGCTTCTGTATCTAATAAATATGGTATTGGTTTCTGGAAACCAGGTGCTGGTATCATTCACCAAGTGGTATTAGAAAACTATGCATTTCCTGGTGGAATGATGATTGGTACAGATAGCCACACCGTAAATGCTGGAGGTTTGGGTATGGTTGCCATTGGTGTTGGTGGTGCTGATGCTTGCGATGTTATGGCAGGATTGGCTTGGGAACTTAAATGGCCTAAGCTAATTGGTGTTAAACTAACTGGTAAATTGAATGGTTGGGCTGCTCCTAAAGACGTAATCTTAAAAGTTGCTGGTATCCTTACTGTTAAAGGTGGTACTGGTGCTATTGTTGAATATTTTGGTGAAGGTGCTGCTGCCATGAGCTGTACTGGTAAAGGTACTATCTGTAACATGGGTGCAGAAATTGGTGCTACCACTTCTACTTTTGGTTATGATGAAAGTATGAGCCGTTATTTGGCTTCTACTGGTCGTGCTGATGTAGCTGCTGCTGCCGATGCCATCAAAGCAGATTTGAATGCTGATCCTGAAGTATATGCAGACCCAGCTAAATACTTCGATGAAATCATTGAACTTGATTTAAATACATTAGAACCACATTTGAATGGTCCTTTCACACCAGATTTAGCTACACCTATTTCTAAAATGAAAGAAGTAGCTGCTGCTAATGGTTGGCCTAACAAGGTTGAATGGGGTTTAATTGGTTCTTGTACTAACTCTTCTTACGAAGATTTGTCAAGGGCTGCTTCTATTGCTAAACAAGCTATTGCTAAAGGATTAGTTACCAAGGCAGAGTTTGGCATCAATCCAGGCTCTGAGCAAGTACGTTACACGGCTGAAAGAGATGGTTTGTTGGGAACATTTACTGATTTGAATGCTACTATATTCACTAATGCTTGCGGACCATGTATCGGTATGTGGGACAGAATGGGTGCTGAAAAGAAAGAAAAGAATACTATCGTTCATAGCTTCAACAGAAACTTTGCTAAGCGTGCAGATGGCAATCCTAACACTTATGCGTTTGTGGCTTCTCCTGAAATTGTAGCGGCTATTGCGATTGCAGGCGATTTGTCTTTCAATCCAATTACTGACACCCTAACAAATGATAAGGGCGAACAAGTAAAACTAGATGCACCAACAGGTGATGAATTGCCAGTTAAAGGTTTTGCAGTTGAAGATGCCGGTTACCAAGCGCCTGCTGCCGATGGTAGCGGAGTTCAGGTTGCGGTTGATCCTGCTTCTAAGAGATTACAATTATTGGCTCCTTTTGCTGAGTGGGAAGGAACTGACTTGAAGGGTCTTAAGTTATTGATTAAGGCTAAGGGCAAGTGTACTACCGATCATATCTCTATGGCGGGTCCTTGGTTAAAGTTCCGTGGTCATTTGGATAATATCAGTAATAACATGTTGATTGGTGCAGTTAACTTTTATAATGAAAAGACAGACAGCGTTAAAAACCAGTTAACTGGCGAATATGGACCAGTTCCTGCTACGCAACGTGCATATAAAGCTTCTGGTGTAGGATCTATCGTTGTAGGTGACGAAAACTATGGTGAAGGTTCTTCTCGCGAACATGCTGCTATGGAGCCTCGCTTCTTAGGAGTACGTGTTGTATTGACCAAGTCCTTTGCTCGTATCCACGAAACAAACTTGAAGAAACAGGGTATGTTGGCATTAACTTTTGCTGACAAAGCTGATTACGATAAGATACAAGAAGATGATACCATTGATGTAATTGGACTAACCACTTTTGCACCAGGTACACCATTGACTTTGGTATTTACTCATGCTGATGGAACAAGTGATACCATCATTGCAAACCATACTTACAACCAACAACAAATTGAGTGGTTTAAGGAAGGTGCTGCATTGAACATCATCAAGAAGCAAATAGGTAAGTAATTACGTAATAAGTAATAAGTATTACGTTTTAGGTTTAGAATAAAAGAAGCCGTTAAGTTTAAATACTTAACGGCTTCTTTATTTTTAATAATAATAACTAAATCCCATTTATCTCAATCCAATCAATCATTTCTTTCATTCAAATCATTTAATCATGGATATAGGTTCTATTGTCCTTGTGCCAGGCTGTATGCTTTTTTATCTCCAAACATATTTAGCATTTCATAAGAGCATACTTTAAAATCTTGCATCATTCCCTTTGCGAGTTCTAGTATTTGTTCTTGCGTTAATGGTTTATCATCAATACTTTCAAAACGACAACGGTATTGATCTACCAGGTTTGTAAACACACTTCCTTTAGGCCAAACCTGGGTGCCACGATTGCTGATGGTTACCAACTTAACGATGTCCATCGTGTGCGCCTGGCTTTTATTGGCAACTTCATTCGGTTGCTCATTACTTTCTATAAAGAAATCTACTCCCACAATCACCTCCTTACTGGCACTGATACTTTCAAGCATCGGGTTCTTTTCCAGCTTATAGATGGTCGGCGTATAGACGGTGTCTTCTAAAATTGCTTTAGGATTGTGGGCAGGCGCTTTACCAAAATTGCTGATGATTGCTTCTGCAAACGTAGTAGTATTAACAGAGGGGGTCGTTTTATCGCCAAAATCACCCGTATGCACACCGCTTTCCAGGGTATAGAGCAATGCATTCTCAATCATAGCACCTGTTTCCATCAATCCCAAGTGGTGAAGCATGCCTATTCCACTCAACAATAATGCGGTTGGGTTTGCAATATTCTTACCCATAATGTCGGGTGCTGTACCATGAACCGCCTCAAATATCGAAATATGATCGCCAATGTTTGCGCTAGGTGCAAAGCCCAATCCTCCTACTAATCCTGCACATAAATCGCTCACAATATCTCCTTGAAGGTTAGTAAGTACCACCACATCAAACAAATCTGGTTTAGTAACTAGTTTCATGCATAGGTCATCAACAATAACATCATCTGCATTCAGTTCAGGATAGTCTTTGGCTATTTCATAAAACACTTCCAGAAACAAACCATCTGTAATCTTCATGATGTTGCTTTTGTGACCACAAGTAATACGTCTTGCTCCCTTTTTCTTAGCCATTTCAAAAGCATACTTTATCACCTGATAACTACCCGGCCTTGTAATAAACCTACGGCAAAGTGCCACATCATGTGTAAGCATGTGTTCAATACCCCCATA
>CANGFK010000300.1 GCA_947452925.1 Chitinophagaceae bacterium
CATCAGCAAAAGAAATCACTTCTATTGAGCGTTCGGGCTTAATGCCATTTTCAGTAAGCGTAGTAACAGCTTCTATTGCACATAGTACACCTGCAACACCATCAAAACGACCGCCATAAGGCTGAGAATCGAGGTGCGACCCCATCATCAGCACAGGTAAGGAACGATTTTTGCCTTCTAATCGGCCAATTAAGTTGCCAAAATTATCAATGCGAGTAGTCATTCCTGCACCCCGCATCCATTGACGGGCAAGGGTAAAGGCATCCTTCTCCAATTCAGAATGAGCAGGACGACAAGTACCCGTTTCTCCAATTTTCCCAATCAAACTCATCGCTTCGAAGTGTTCCTGAAGACGTGTGGGGTTAATGTTCATTATTTTATTATTTTATATTTTGAATTTTGAGTTGTAAATGAAAAATCTAGCAAATCTATAGTTAAGATCTAATTCAAAATTTAAAACCTAAAACCCAAAACAATTCTTAATGCCTAATATAATTTTAAATTAAAAACTTAAAATAATACCTAATGGTCGTTCAATGGTAAACCTTGCTCCTGCCATTGCTTCCAGTTGATGTATTCTGGAGCCACGCGGTGTTCTTCCATGGTAATACACTGATCTACAGGGCAAACAAGCTTGCAAAGGTTGCAACCCACACAATCATCTTCCTTGATGGTGTAGGTATTGTAAGGTTTGCCGTAATCGAGGTTGATTGCTTGGTGCGAAGTATCCTCGCAAGCAATATAGCACAAGCCACAATGGATACATTTATCCTGATTAATCTTGGCAGTGATGTGATAATTGATGTCCAAATCTTCCCAATGTGTGATTTTATCAACCGATTTGCCAATAAAATCTTCTATTTTGGCATAACCTTTTTCATCCATCCAATTATTCAATCCTTCGCACATATCTTCTACAATACGGAAACCATTTTTCATGGCAGCCGTACAAACCTGTACAGTACTTGCACCTAATAACATAAATTCAACCGCATCTTTCCAAGTACTTACGCCGCCAATGCCAGAAACAGGCACTTTAGAAGTAGTTTCATTCTGAGAAATGGTAGTTAGGAACTTTAAGGCAATCGGTTTAACCGCAGGGCCGCAATAACCGCCAAAAACAGACTTGCCAGCCACATAAGGATTAGGCACAAGCGTATCTAAATCGATACCTGTTACCGATTGAATAGTGTTTATTAATGACAATGCATTGGTGCCAGCCTCAACAACGGCTTTACCAGTAGGAACAACAGAATGTACGTTTGGCGTAAGCTTGGTGATGACAGGAATAGTGGCTTTTTCCATCACCCACTCAACCACCATGCGCGCAATTTCAGGATCCTGACCAACAGCAGCCCCCATTCCACGTTCAGTCATACCATGAGGACAGCCAAAATTTAGTTCGAAGCCCATTGCACCCGCATCTTCACACTTTTTAATAAGTTCATGCCATGATTCACGATTATTGTCGGCCATCAAGGAAACAATCATTGCCCTATCGGGGAACAATTTAACGCACTCAGTGATTTCCTTTAGGTTAATAGCCAAAGGACGATCGCTAATGAGCTCAATATTATTAAATCCCATTACCCTACTACCACCATAATCTACAGCGGAGTAGCGAGAGGATACATTCTTTACCTGACTACCCAATGTTTTCCATACAACGCCGCCCCAACCTGCTTCGAAAGCACGGAGTACATTGATTTTTTTATCAGTTGGAGGCGCACTTGCCAACCAAAAGGGATTTGGAGACTTAATGCCGAGGAAATTTGAACTAATGTTAGCCATTTCTTTTAATTTTTTGCCACTAATGTCACTGATGAACACTAATGTAATTATTAATAACAATTTTTTATATAGCCACGAATTATTACAGATATGCACTAATGCTTTTTTTTATTAGTGCTAATTTGTGTTATCAGTGGCTGCTATTTCAATAAACTAATCTTTTATACTCTAATTTATTTCTTGAAAAATTTATCAGTAATCCTAGTTTGTTACCAGAAACTTTCAAATAATTAATTACCTGCGAAGTATGATCGTCTGTCAACTCTTTAACACATTTTAATTCTAAAATTATCTTGTCAAATACAACAAAGTCAGCATAGTATTTTCTTTTTAAAATATGACCCTTGTAGTGTACTTCGTATTCTCGTTCTCTTTGATGAAACATATTAGCCTCAGTAAACTCTATTTCTAATGCGTCTTTGTAAATTACTTCAGCAAAACCATGACCTAATTCATTGTGTACATTCATACACTTACCAATAATTGCATAGCCGTCTTCTTTGTAAATTAACTCTGTCATAATTATTATTTGCTACGAATTACGTTAATTAAAAAGAATACGTCTTTTATTTCTGACACTAATAGCACTAATGAACACGAATGTTTTTTATTAGTGTTCATTAGTGGCATTCGTGGCAATAAAACTTAAAACAGCCTTTGCTCCATCCTTTCCTGCTTGCACGGCATCAACCACTTCCCTTCCGCCGTTTACACAATCGCCACCGGCAAAGACACCATTGATACTAGTAACAGATTTATCCTCTACAGATACTTTACCGCTTTTATTGTTTAGGCTACTTCCATTTACCAAAGCTTCAAAAGGCATCTGACCAGCGGCTTTAATAACCATATCAACCTCCAATGTGAAAGTTTCATCGGTTTCTACAGGGCTTCTTCTGCCACTTGCATCAGGTTCGCCCAGTTTCATTTTAGTACAAACCAAATGAGTAGCCTTTCCATCAGCACCAAGTACTTCTTTAGGGGCAGCCAACCAACTAAGTTTACAACCATCAAGCATAGCAATGTCTAATTCCACTTGAGTGCAAGGCATTTCATCTTGAGTTCTTCTATAAACGATGGTAACTTCTTTTGCGCCAAGTCTTTTTGCTTGTGTGGCAGCATCAATAGCCGTCATACCCAAGCCAATTACCGCAACTTTATCACCAACAGGAACGGATGAGAACCCTTTAGACCTTAATTCATAAATAAAACTAATTGCATCAACAACACCAGTTAAGTTTTCTCCAGGAACACTTAATTGTCTTGCCAAACCAACGCCAAACGCTAGATAAACGGCATCATATTGCGCTTGTAACTCGGCAATGGTGATGTCTGTCCCCAAAGCCATGTTGTATTTAATGTCTATTCCACCGATAGAAAGAATATAATTTACTTCATCTTCACAGAATTCAGGCGTTACTTTATAAGCCGCAATGCCATACGTCATCAAGCCACCAGCTTTGCTTTCTTTTTCGTAGATTGTTACATCAACGCCTTCTTTACTAAGGTTAAAAGCGCAACTTAATCCAGCAGGACCAGCCCCAACGATGGCAACCTTCTTGCCTGTAGAGGGTTTGCGAGTAAACAGTTGCCAATTGCCCGCAATAGCTTTTTCCGTTGAATATCGTTGCAACTGAGCAATAGGAATAGGTGCTTCATCCAATAAATTGTACACGCAACTACCTTCACAAAGCTTCTCCACTGGGCAAACCTTGCTACAACCCGCTCCTAAAATGTTTGAACTAAAGATGGTATGAGCCGAGCCCTTAATATTAGCCGTAGTTATTTGTTTGATAAACTTAGGCACATCAATACTTGTGGGGCAACTCTTGGTACAAGGGGCATCATAGCAAAATAAGCAACGATTGGCATCCACCAAAGCCGCATTTACATTGGTATATGGGGGATGAATATCACTGAAATTTACTTTGTACTCAGCTTCTGATAGTCTATTATTCTTAATCATCTGTATTATTTTAAATTTTAAGTTTTGAATTTTGAATTACAACAGTCTGTTATTAATTCAAAATTTAGAATACAAAATTCAACACAATCCTTAGGGTTTTACAATCTCTCCATAAGTTTCCGGACGCCTGTCCCTATAAAACTGCCATGTGCTGCGAACTTCATCAATCATATCCAAATCAAATTCTGCAATCAACAATTCATCTTTATCCTCACTTGCTTCCGCAATGATTTGTCCGCGCGGATTAACGAAATAGGATGTTCCATAAAACTTACCCAAGTTCCAAGGTTTCTCATCTCCCACACGATTAATGCACCCCATGAAATATCCATTGGCAACGGCGTGGGCAGGCTGCTCTAGCTTCCATAAATATTGAGATTGACCGACAGTTGTAGCGGATGGATTGTAAACAATCTCGGCTCCGTTCAATCCTAAACATCTTGCCCCATCAGGAAAGTGGCGATCATAACATATATAAACACCCACTTTGGCATACTTGGTTTGAAAAACTGGATAGCCTAAATTGCCTGGCTTAAAGAAGAATTTCTCCCAGAAGCCACCCGTATGTGGGATATGGTTTTTACGGTACTTACCCAAATAAGTTCCATCGGCATCAATAACCGCCGCAGTATTGTATAGTACACCCGATTGTTCTTTTTCGTAGATGGGAACGATGATTACCATGCTGTATTTCTTGGCATAAACCGCCAAACGCTCGGTTGTAGGACCAGGAACAGCCTCGGCAGAAGCATACCATTTCGCATCTTGACCGGGGCAGAAGTAAGGCGTGTTGAATATTTCCTGCAAGCATAATATCTGCACCCCTTTTTGCCCGGCCTCTTCTATCAATGGGATATGTTTCAGGTACATCGCTTCCACAATCTCCGCAATTGTCCC
>CANGFK010000301.1 GCA_947452925.1 Chitinophagaceae bacterium
AAGGTGGCTTATGTAAGTACTGGTGGAAACGCGAGTATTAATTTTTTCAACTTTCTTTAATTTAGATGCGTTTGCTCTAATCTGCTTTGCCACATTCATACAACCGGATACTTACATTTGCAGCATGGCGGCTAATGTGTACATCAATCAGAATGGAAAAACTATAAATGAAACCAATGCAGTCGTTTCTGTAAACAACCGCTCCTTCAGATATGGTGATGGATGCTTCGAGACGATGAAAGTGGTTAAAGGCAACCTGTTAATGCCCGATTATCATTTTGAAAGATTGTTTTCATCCCTTACTTTATTACAGTTCGATATCCCTTCTTTTTTCACTCCTGCTTACCTGCACACTCAGGTGATTGAGCTTGCCAAGAAAAATTACCACGATAAACTTGCACGGGTTCGTCTGACTATCTATCGGGGGGATGGTGGCTTATATGATCCACAAAATCTCACACCTCATTTCATTATTCAAACTTGGGAACTCAATCCATCTAACAACCTACTCAATGAAAATGGCTTGGTAATTGACATTTTCAAAGGTGCAAAAAAGAGCTGTGATGACTATTCTGCCATCAAAAGCAACAACTACCTAAGCTATGCTATGGCAGCACTTTGGGTGAAACAACAACAACTCAACGATGCCATTCTGCTCAATCCATACAATCGGGTGGCTGATGCAACCATTGCAAACGTATTTGCCATTAAAGATGGTATAATCAGAACACCAAGCCTCAGCGAGGGTTGTATCAATGGGATTATGCGCAGAAACCTGTTGCAAAAGTTGCCAGAAATAGGATTGAATGCTGAAGAGGGAGCGTTGACGGTGGAAGATCTATTGGAAGCAGATGAACTGTTTCTCACAAACAGTATCTATGGCATACGATGGGTAAAACAATTGCAGGAGAAAACCTATGATAACAGTATAGCCAGATTAATATCTAAGAAGTTGGTGCATAGTTAGAAGATACTAGAGGCTGTATTCTTCTTTGAGTTGTTCAATTGCTTTTTTCAAAACCAACTCCACTCTGTCTACTATTTCGGGCGTTATGTCCAGGTCAAGACCTTGTTTGCCATTCAGCTCAACAGCCCTGATGTCATCCCTGATAGCGTTAATTTGAAGGGTGTCGATATTGCTTTTTAGATTATGAGCCTCACCAGCCATTGCTTTCCAGTCTTGGTCTTTGCAGTAGTTAACCATAGATTGTAGAACCGAGGGAACAGAATTTACAAATGTCTGGGCAATCTCTTTCATAAAATCCATATCACCTTGTGCCATTTCTTCTATCAAAGAAAGGTCGTACAAGCGTTCTCCTGAAGTACTCATGGTAATCTCTTTTTATTTTCTAGCACAACTTCAATCAAGTTGTACAATTCAACTTCTCTAAAAGGCTTACTCAGGTAACCATCCATTCCCAATTCAAGATACTTATTATTGACGCCTAATTGTGTATTGGAAGTAAGTGCAATGATGGGTAACGAATTCTTGCTGGGGTCTTGCATATTTCTGATATCTCTGGTGGCAGTAATACCATCTTTGTTGGGCATGTGAATGTCCATCAATATGCAATCAAAGTCATGCTGTTCCACTTGCATCACAGCCTCTTCACCGTCTTTTGCTATAACAGTAGAAAAACCCCATTGATTCAGCATTGTCTTGGCAATAAGTTTGTTTATTTCATTGTCTTCAGCAATAAGTACTTTTAGCGCGCCAAGTTTATTAGTTACCATAATATAAATATCAAGCGGGTGTAATACTTTTAACGAAAAAAAAATACTTCTATTGTTATAAAGTGATTCAAATTTATAGGAATAATTCTTTTCTTTTATTTTCTGCTTATAAATGACCATTATTTTCCCTTCTTTTGGATGGTTATGCATAAATAATCTTTTTTCTTCGGCAGCTTCGTTTATTTTTGTCTCTTATGGAAGTAACAACAGCACTTGTAGAAAAGCTAGCGAATCTTTCTCGCTTATATTTCACCGAAGAAGAGATGAAAGGATACACTGCCGATTTGAAGAACATGATTTCATTTGTAGATAAGCTGAATGAAGTAGATACCACAGGGGTAGAACCTGTGCTACACATGGGCGATGCCGTAAATGCTTTGCGTAATGATGAAGTAAAAGGTAGTGTAAGCAGAGAAGATGCCTTACTGAATGCGCCTATCAAAGACAATCAGTTCTTCAAAGTGCCAACAGTAATCAAAAAAGTATAAGATATTAGATATGAAATATGAGGTATGAAATATGAGGTATGAAATAAGCTACCATTGTACACCTACTGAGTATTCGCTACTATCTACTATCTACTATCTACTATCTAATACTTCATACTTCATATTTACAACTATGTCTCCTATCATTCTTTTAGAAAATTTAGAGAAAGCATATTTCATGGGTAAACAAACAATACCTGTGCTAAAAGGCATCTCCCTTTCCATACAAAAAAATGAATATGTGGCACTGATGGGGCCTAGTGGCAGTGGAAAAAGTACCTTGATGAATATTCTTGGTTGTCTCGATTCACCCACAGGAGGTCGCTATATTCTAAACAACAAAGACGTCAGCAAAATGCTGGACGACGAGCTGGCAGAAGTTCGTAATACCGAAATCGGCTTTGTCTTCCAACAGTTCAATCTACTTCCAAGGCTTTCAGCGGCAGAAAATGTGGCACTCCCACTCATCTATGCTGGCATCGGCAAGAAAGAACGCATGGAAAGAGCGATGGAGGCCCTACAAAAGGTGGGACTTGCAGAGCGTAGCCACCACAAAAGCAATGAATTGAGTGGGGGACAAATACAACGTGTGGCTATTGCAAGGGCATTGGTCA
Organism: Chitinophagaceae bacterium; assembly: GCA_947452925.1. Taxonomy (GTDB): domain Bacteria; phylum Bacteroidota; class Bacteroidia; order Chitinophagales; family Chitinophagaceae; genus Parasediminibacterium. The sequence goes on from CANGFK010000301.1 coordinate 2,837, forward strand.
ACAATCCTTCTCTACTGTTAGCCGATGAACCAACGGGCAATCTGGATAGTAAGACTTCCATAGAAGTGATGGAGATATTTGGGAAGATACAAGCAGCAGGCAACACCGTTGTGTTGGTAACACATGAAGAAGACATTGCTTCCTATGCGCACAGGGTAGTGAGGCTGAAAGATGGTCTCCTAGAAAGCGACAAAAACCACAAAGAATACATGGCCGGCCGAGAAGAACACACAGCTAAATAGTTGTTAGTGGTTAGTTGTTAGTTGTTAGTGGTTAGTTGTTAGTTGTTAGTTATTAAAATTAATGATTAATAATAAAACAGCCCTTGAAGTTCGCTTCAAGGGCTGTTTATTTTTAATTATGTCTTTAGTTAATCATTAGCTTCAGAGTTTAGTAACTGCTAGTCCATGACAGAGTCATGAACAAGACCCCGACATTCATGGGCTAGGTGGGAGTGACGTAAATTTACTGGGTAGAAATATCAATAAACTTCGTCGTGAGTACCAATATCAATAAATATTGCTTTAACAGGATTGTCTTTAGTAAAATACAACACTACTCTAGGGTTATTATCTATCGAAAAGCTGTGCAATCCCTTTAGTTTACCAGATAATTTGTGGGTCTTTAGTTTGTTTTCGTAAGGATTATTAATAAATAGTTCCAACCTAAGCCAAAACTCAGCTTCTATAACAGTAGCTTTTATTCTTTTCTTAAAAGATTTCTTGAAGGAATCGCTGAAAGCTACTTCCATTAAAGCATTTTTTTGAGGTCTTCAATATTCGACGAAAACTGAAGTGAACCTTCCTTTTGTTCTGATTGCGATTTTTTGAAGTTGCCAACCATTTCGTTTCTGCGTGTTTCGGCTATATTGTGTTCCAATAGGGTCTTCAATTCTATTTTCTCTTCTATAGGAAGATTATAGATGGTTTCAACCACCGTATTAAATCCAATATTTAAGTTGCCCATTTATTTTTCTTTTTACAAATATACAAGAAATAGTACGGGGAAGTATTTCTCTATTTTAGGTAACTGACTCTTCACTGCTACAGTACCTATCCTCACCCGAGCATTTGCTACCATCAAATAGCTGTTATAAAAAATGTTACTACTATAGGGGTAGCTATCTTAGCGAAGCCACATGTGAAATACATGCGCTAGCCCTAATAGATTGGAGCGATTGGCGTGGACTAGCCAGGGGAATAATGTTTTACCTAAGCGAATTCCAGTTACAAACTGGCTCGACTATTTGACACGAGTGACCGGCTATCGCCGAACACTCGCACCAGTGGGACACACAAGTCATCCTACGGAAGACTTGTGCGAGTGGTCATTTTTGATTGTAAAAGCTGGTTCGAAATCAACAATTGTAGGATTTTCGATAGTGCCAATCATAGCAAATAATAAGTCACCTCTATCTACCTTACTTCTCCTGTTGAAATTAACATAATCCTCTTCACTAATTAATTTAATGTCAGTAAAGTCTATTCCATGGTTTTTTAAATTCTTTGATGTAATAAAAGGGTAACCACCTTCATGTATATATTGTGGACTTTCATGTGTGCCATCTCTAACGTCAAATTCTTTATTTAACGTTGATAATTCCCATCCCTTTAGCAAATCATTTATAGTATCATTCATCACTTTACTCATTGTTATTGTTTGTGGGTAGTGGAGTGGCTGCATTAGATTTGACAACTTTTAAAAAGTTGTCAAATCTTGGTTGGTTATTAGTGAAGAACCCACCTCCTGACTTCTCCGAGGGAGGAGAACCGGGTAGATTGTAGCGAAGAAATGAGGGAAG
>CANGFK010000302.1 GCA_947452925.1 Chitinophagaceae bacterium
AATTCCTTTGCCCAAAAGAGAAAGTCGCCACAGATAAGTAGAATTTACTTTGAAAGATGATTGCTGCGATTCGCCCTTATTTCCATAAGTAGTGCTGAATGTATTTTCCTGCAAGAAGAAGTTATAGGCAGCATCCCTTATCAATTTATACGTTGTAAAGGAAGGTTTGAATTGGGTGTACCGAAGATGATATAACCATTTGGAGAGGTTAGCATACAAGGGTTCGGTGTAATTGTAATAGTGAGAAAGATGATGAAACACAGAACCATCCATTTTGAGGTTGTCCTCTACCCCATCGTTGGGGCGCATAAAGATGTCCAGCAATTGATTGAAACCTTTTAGTTGTTGAATGGCTGTGGCAGTATCCTTTATTAAGAATAGCGGATAGGCCAAGTACCCTGTAATCTCTTCTCTCAGATTATCGGTATTCAAAGGGCTATTGAATGAGGCGGGCATCCATGCTGCACCAAAGTTCAGCTGCCATTTCACGTAGTTAGAAAGATCATTGAACAAGGTGGTATCTTTTGTATAAATGGTGTTACTCAATACTGCCAATGAAGTGTATAATTCAAGCGCATCATAAGGTCCAATCTTGTAGCATCCTCCAGCGTAGTTGCCATTATCTACCAGAAACCGCAACATGGTGATGGCATTATTCAGACTCACCGTGTCTGCTTTGTTTTTATTCCAACTGTAGGCAAATGTTTGCAGTGATTGCGTAAACGTTGTGAACCGTCCACCTGCACCTTGCGGATATGCAAATAGTGCAGCCCCCTTTACCGTACCATCCGCATTTACTTTGAATCCGTTGGCGACAAAGTAAGCAGCAGCATTCTTTTTAGCACTCGCATTCGGTGTTGTATTCACATCTGTCAGGTAAGACTTTCTTATCGTTTGCAAATCTGCGAGTTCGCTAGTGGTTGGTGTGGTTACAGGGATAGTAGCTGGAAGTGTATATATTTTGATTGCATCATAAGGCACCATGTTGTTACCTGTCTTGATGATACTATCTGGCATCATCATCGTCAACGGCGTACTCTTGCGTGTATTAATCCAGTTTACATTGTCGAAGTTTAGTTGACCGCTTCCCTTTTTGGGAGCTATTATAAATGCGGAAGTAATAGAATCGGTGGAGGTAGGTGCCCTCTTTGGCTTATACATATCATAGCGATAGCTTCTGATGACCTCAAACCATCCTTTGTAATTGAGGTGAACGGAAAAGTAATAACGCAAGCGTTTGTATTTGTCATACAACTGAATCACCACACTATCAGATGGATTGTAGGAAGTGTTGTAGAGTCCAATGTCGAATGTATTGTAGTTGTAATCGAAGAGTAAGGATGGATCAAATTGAATATCAGTCACTTTTAGTGTGTCATTTGCCTGCCAATGCCAGGCAACAGAACTACTACCCAAGCGATAATGGTTTGTATCTGTGCTAAGGTTTCCTTTTGCACAAGACCATCCCGCAGGTATTGATTCTAAGTCTTGTGCAAAGCACTTTTGCGCTTTAAACCCATAAGTAATAACTACTAAAAAGCACAAAAGCTGTTTCATATCGCAATCCATCAAAAGTTTATCTTAAACGTATACACCGGAATTTCCATCCTACGATTCAGAGGAAGGTCTATACCTAGTGTATCAGCTTCTTGCTTCCATTTTATCTTTCCTTTATAGCCCAATAAGGTTACTTCCTTCACATTTCCATTGTTCTTATTCAAACCAAGTGACTTTACCGGCGACTTATATATACGCTATCATGGCGCTTATACCCCCAACCCTTTTCATTTCTTATACAAATCATTAACTAAACCTTATTAGCAAACCAATATCGGCATAGAAGCAAACGTTATTCTGCAGATGCAAACAAAGACTTTTTAGTTTAAGAAAAGATTAAAGAAAGGGGGTTATTTGAGGTGCGACAGCAAGTGATTTATGTGCACTGGTGCTATAAAAAGAGCTGAACTTAATTGTATTCCATCCTATTATGGTTACTTTTTCTATGTAAATCGACGTCTTTTGCGAGATATTGCATCTCTCGTGTCCGATAGTGTTACTCTCGTGCCTGATAGTGTTACTCTCGCGCCGGATAGTGTTACTCTCGTGTCGGATAGTGTTACTCTCGTGTCGGATAGTGTTACTCTCGTGCCGGATAGTGTTACTCTCGCGCCGGATAGTGTTACTCTTGTGCCGGATAGTGTTACTCTTGTGCCGGATAGTGTTACTCTCGTGCGTGGTAATGCATCTCTCGAGAAGTTTGGTATTAGCAGTTGGAAAGCTTGTAAAAGGGTGGCGTAACGTTATCATTTCATTTATTATTTTGATAGAACAAAAGTCGGCTGGGGTAGAAATTAAGCGTTATACAATCGTAGGGAAAAGTTACATAATTCACAGGTTTTGATTTTATTGGTTGGGTTTAGGTGATTGATGGAGAGTTTGGGGAGTTAAAGTGAGCTTATTTGTTTGTAAATGTTGTTATTTACCCCGTATTTATACGGGGTTTTGTGTTTTTGTGTAAGTTATTGATTAATTTATTGTTACTTTGGAAAAGGGATGGATGGAGGAGAGGAGATTTTAGCGAATTCCAGTTAGAAACTGGTTCGATTGTTACGCACAATCATCCTATGGAAATCCTGTGCGAGAAAGAAAGTGAGAAAGCCTTGAAGAACTTGACTATCTGAGTCCTCAATGATTTTAATAGTTATACCTAATAATGCTAAATGATAAAGAAAATTGACATCGGAAGATTTGGACTATTTAATAACTATGTCTGGGATACAACAATAGGACAAAGCGAAACATTTAGAAAGCAGAATATCATTTATGGTAGAAACTATTCAGGAAAAACAACTTTAGCAAGAATTTTCAAGTCTATTGAAGATGGAAAATTACACAAAAACTATCTGGATTGTGACTTTGCTGTAACACTTAATGATGGAAGAATAATTAATCAAACCAATCTCTCATCTTTTGGTACAGACAAAAAGATAAGAGTTTACAACACGGATTTTGTAACTGAAAATTTAAGTTGGCTTCACAATGACGATGGTACTATAAAACCATTCACCATTTTGGGAGCAAAAAATGTTGAACTTGATAAAAAAATAAAAGAAATAGAGGAGAAAATTGGAAGCGAAGAAGGTGACAAGGGATTAATTTTTGAATTAAGTGAGCAGGCTAAAGCGTTTTCGAAAAGAAGAGCGGAGTACGATACTAAGAAAAATGATTTGGATTCAAAACTGAGAACCAAAGCACAGAGTATTAAGAACAATACCGCATTATATAATTATCCAACATATCAGATAAATACCATAAAAGGTGATATATCAAATCTAACTTCAATCTCAATTCTTACTGATGAACTAATTGATAAAAGAAAGAAATTACTCAAAGAGGAATCCAAGGGCAATATTGAAAAATTGATGGAATCAAAACCGAAGTTTTCAATCTATTTTTCCGAAATTAGCGAATTAGTTAAAAGACCAATAAAAACTAGTCAACCAATTTCAGATTTAATAAATGATGCCTTACTTCAAGAATGGGTAAGGCAAGGAATTGATAAACATAAAGGAAAAAGAAAGAACTGTGGTTTTTGTGGAAATGAATTGCCAAAGGACTTATGGGATAAGTTGGATGCTCATTTTAGCAAGGAATCTGAAGACTTGAGAATCGAACTGAAAAGAAAAGTCGGCGAACTAGAAAAAGCAAAAGAAGGACTACTTGGTTTTTTAACGATTGACAAAGAGATGTTTTATATAACTCTTATTACAAAATATGAAGAAATACTTAAGAAGTGGAATAAAACATCTAAACAATATTCAAAATCAATTGACAAGCTTATTGAGCAAGTGCAAGCAAGAGAAAAAGATATTTTTAATGCGTTTGAATTAGTAGAAATAGAAGATGAATCAGATAATATTTTTGAATTAATAAAAGAGTTTAATGCTTTAATAGTTGAACATAATTTAAAAACGAGTACTTTATCAAAAGACCAAGAAAAAGCTAGACTTCAACTTCGCATATCTGAGGTTGGCAAATATGCGCATGATATTGATTATATAAAAAAGCTTGCAGAAGCAGAATTAGTCTTAATAGACAGCAATAATTTAGATGCAGCAAGAAAATTAAAAAGCATTGAGCTAGCAAGTTTATTTGAAGAAAAAAGGACATTAGAGGCTCAAGCCAAAGATGAGACCAAAGGAGCAGAATTGGTGAATCAACATTTAACTCATTTCTTTGGACACGATGAATTAAAACTCGTTGCAGAAGGTATTTCACCAAACATAAAATTTACAATTAATCGTGATGGAATTGATGCCAAAAATTTAAGTGAGGGAGAGTGTAGCTTAATATCATTTTGCTATTTCATTGCAAAAATGGAGGATGAAATGAAAGATGACCTTAATGTTGACAAACTTCTTATTTATATCGATGACCCAATTTCAAGCCTTGATAGTAACCACATATTTTTTATGTTCAGTTTAATTGAAAGTATAATTGCAAAGCCTAAAAAGTATGGTCAACTTTTTATATCTACCCATAATCTTGACTTTCTAAAGAATTTAAAGAAGCTTACTCAACCTGAAAAA
>CANGFK010000303.1 GCA_947452925.1 Chitinophagaceae bacterium
CAGTATCCCCACCAACTACCTTTCTCTGCACATTTATAATGGCAGCGACTGGAACAGCAACACCGTTGCTTCCTTAAATACGACTACTAAATCTCTGCAAACAACAGGATTGAGTGGTATTTCTTTAAATCAATTGACACTTGCCACACCTCCAACCTGGGTTGGAACAGGCTCTCCCCTTTGGACTACCCCCATCAACTGGGTTGCCAACTATGTACCAATCAGTACGAGCAACGCAATAATACAAGCGGGTACTCTCAGTAACCCTGTTATCGCTAGCAGTGTAGCTTTGAAAAATTTAACCATTAATAATGGAGCTAGCGTAGTTGTTACTGACACTATCGCCATTGCAGGTGCAATCACCAACAACGGGACTTTCAAAATAAGCAGTGGTACGTTGGTATTGAATGGCACTAGTGCGCAGACCATCGGGTCTACTACCATCAACAATGACAGTATTCACAATTTAGTAATCAACAATGCTGCGGGTGTTTCGCTTACCGCTCCTTTGTACCTTACAGGAACCCTCACTCCTACTGCAGGCACACTCAGCACAGGTGGCAATCTTACATTGGTTTCTACTATTGCAGGTACTGCGAGAATTGCACAAGGTTCTGGCAATTATATTACAGGCAATGTAAACGTTCAACGTTTTATAACGGCAAAGTCTGGTAGAAAATATAGTTATATCAGTAGCGCCGTAACACAGACTATCCGCAATGCCTGGCAACAACAGATATACATTACTGGTACTGGCACAGGTGGTAAAACCTGTGGCACCACAACTGGTGACGGAGGCAATACCGACAAATACAATTCCAATGGTTTCGATGCAACCAATACCAACAAGCCTAGTATGTTTATTTACAATGCTGCTAAAATAAATGGTAGCCGCTACGTAAGTGTTCCCAATACAGACTACACAAACCTGGTACCGGGCACTGGTTATATCATGAATATTCGTGGTAACAGAAACAGTACTACCTATGATTGTAACAATCAATTGAATGCTACTGCTTATGGTGCTCCAGAAGCAGTTACATTGAATGCTACAGGTACAGTAACAACGGGTTCTTTGTCTGTTTCACTGTATGATACCGCAGTAAGTAAGTTTACACTAATTGGCAATCCTTATCCAAGTCAGATTTGTTTTTCTACTTTCCAAGCGAGCAATAGTGCTACTATCTACAATAAGATGTGGACTTATAGTCCCTTCGGTAATGGCAACTACACAACTTGCATGCAAGGCATTGCTACCAACTGCGCCATGGGTTTTGATAATACCAACTGTGACTACATAGCTAGCGGACAAGCATTCTTTGTACAAGCAACTCAAGCAGGTTCATCTGGTACTGTTACTTTTCAGGAAAGTAATAAAGCAGGAGCAACCATACCTAATACGCACTACTTTGGAAATGCAGTCAACAGACTCATCAGAATTGGTCTTAAAACTGTGGACAGTAGTGCCTTGCTGGATGAAGTGGTGGTTAGATTCAATACAAATGGTTCAAAACAATATGATGCCAACTGGGATGCTTCTTCCCTCAGCAGCGCGAGTCAGACACTTACTGTTGTAAAAGGAAATAGCAAAATAGCTATCGCAACATTGCCAGGAAATCTTGCAGAAGATACTGCGTCCTTAGGTGTTAGCAGTACAGCCAATGGTCAATTCAGGTTAGCATTTAGTGAGTATCAAGGAATTGATGCTGCACAATCCATCACATTGGTAGATAAATTCTTAGGCACAACACAAGATGTACGCTCCAAACAAATGTATGACTTTACAGTAACTGCAGATACGGCTAGTCAAGGCAACAACCGTTTCAAATTGGTTTTCGGTGCAGCAAATACACTTCCAGTAAACTTCACGGCTATCTCTGCTACCAAAACAGGTGCTGACGTAACCATAAAATGGAATACAGCAAATGAAACAAACATTGCTAGTTATGAAGTGGAAAGAAGCACCAACGGAACTGCTTTCAATACTATCAATAGCAAGAAGGCAGCAGGTGCAAACAATTATGCTGTAGCAGATGCCAGTCTTCCAGCTAATGCAAGTACACTGTACTACCGCATCAAAGCAATAGGAACTGATGGAACCACCAAGTACAGCTCTATTGCTAAACTAACAACTAACAACTCACCACTCACAACTATTGCTATCTATCCCAACCCTGTGAATAGAGACCTTAATGTCACGTTGAGCAATGCTGCAACAGGTGTTTACACAGTTCGTATTGCAACAGTAACAGGTAATCCTGTTTATGGCAAGTCAGGTATGACTATCACAGGTGGTAAGCTCAACCTAGATGCAGGCAGCTTTGCAGCAGGTGTTTATGTGTTAGAGTTAACAGATGCAAAAGGCAACAAATACCAGGAGAAGTTTATAAAAGAATAGGTTTTAGTTATTAGAGATTAGTTACTAAAGAAGAGTGTTTAGTGTTTAGTTTTAGAAAAAGAAAGAGTCTGTTTGGAAGTGGTTGCTTCTGAATGGGCTCTTCTCTTTTTTGTCAGTCAGTACAACTAACGATTAGTGATTAATGATTTAACCTTAAACCCACCTCCTACCTCCTCCAAGGAGAAGAACTGGGTAGATGGTAGCGAAGATATGAGCGAAGAAATGAGCAAAGAAGATACTATCTACGAATAAAATCCCATCCCACATTCAGCAAACCTGCTCTTCGAGGCTTGTAGCCTCAAAGTCTTACTCTGTTGCTTCAAGCAACAAACAAACATTACAATAAATAACTTCCACAGCCTACAACCCTATGCTCTTCGAGGCTTGTAGCCTCAAAGTCTTACTCTGTTGCTTCAAGCAACAAACAAACATTACAATAAATAACTTCCACAACCTACAACCAACGTTACTTTGCTACAATCAGCACTACAATCAATAAAACAACAATATGAGTTACGAGTATGCAGAAGGTTATAAGATACGCGATCAGGCAACACCCCATTTTCTAACGTTCAACATAATGGGATGGATAGATATTTTTTCCCGAAAAAGGTACAAGGATATTATTATCGAAAGTTTCAAGTATTGCAAGCAAAACAAAGGGCTACAAATCGCAGCTTATGTAATCATGACAAATCATGTCCATACCATCTAGACGGCAAAGGGCAATAATCTTAGTGATATAGTCAGGGACTTCAAGACATTTACCAGCAAGGCAATCATTAAAAGTATAGAAACAGAACCAGAAAGCCGAAAAGAATGGTTACAGTATATGTTCGCCTATTATGCCCAAAGAACAAATGCCAACGATTATTTTAAAGTATGGACAGGCAACAACCACCCAGAAGCCATTTATACCCAAAACTTTTTTGATACCAAGTTAAATTACATCCATCAAAATCCGGTAAGGGCAGGCATTGTATCCAGCCCAGAGCATTACATTTATAGTAGTGCAACCAACTACCCCGATAATATTGGATTGCTAGAAATGGACTTTCTGTAGATAGCTCTATCAAAATGCTCTACGAAACTTGCAGTTTCGTAGGCATACTCCGTTGCTTTTAGCAATAAAATAAGCCTTTGAGGCTACAAGTCTCGAAGAGCAGGATACTTTTTCCGGAGACACTTAAATCCGTAAGAATATATCACCCTCCGGAATCGGGGACACGTGAATCAGTAAGAATATATGTGTCCCCGATTCCGGAGGCACATGAATTCGTAAGAATGCGGTACCCTCCAGATTCTGGGACACATGAATCCGTCCTTTTTTATCCACTTCTTACTTTTTTAAGTTGCATTTTCATGCTACTGAATCACGCACCCAAAAAGAGGCGTCCCCAAAAAGCAATCAATCAGGAGTTTTACTTTTTTGAGGGTAATGATTTTGGAATGAAACAAGGCATTGTAATTCTGCAGACACCTAAATACGTGTGAATATACGTGTCCGCAATTCTGCAGGTGCATGAATACATCCAATTTCATTTTTGAATACACTAACATAAAACCAAGAAGAGCAGTAACATGCCTAGGCTGCTACTGCTCTTTGTTCTCTCACTTTCTCTCAAATATTCAGTTAGGTTTGGTTGATTTACAAGATTATTCCATCCCTAATCTTTTAATCTTTCTTATCTGTCCTATTAGGTAAATTAATATGATCCATACAACCCCAATAATAGAATAGGCCAATAGTTCTAACCATATTGGCGAATGGCCACGGCGAGCAAAAAGGGTTCTTCTGTCATACTTAGACAAATATTCAATTTTTGCACCCCAAGGCACTAATTTTTCTACAGTTAGATTGCCATAAGTATCATTGTCTTCTACTTTAGCTATCAAGGTCAGGTTGCCATTCAGGTCTCCAGGCAACGTATCTCTTTTGAAGTCGGCGGCAATTGCACCAGTAGAATCCGTGGTGTAAGTTAAGGTTTCACCTACGTTCAAATCACCTCCCATTCTTTTGATTGCAACCTTTAGTTCAACACCTTTTACAGGAGTCCAGGTAGTATCTTTCAATTCCAGAACGGTGACACTTATTTTCTTATCAGCCGTAGTGTCAATTGTAAGTTTCGCTTTTACTACATCGGCAGATGCCTTTGTCTGATCGAACACCTTGGTTGCTTTGGAAACC
>CANGFK010000304.1 GCA_947452925.1 Chitinophagaceae bacterium
GAATGACAGGCTCTAATCAGCGCAATAAATGCAACATTTATTCATAAAGTATAAATAAATAACCAAATCTAAAGTTTGTTTTTATATTTGTAACGATTATACTACACAACAACAAACAACTCACTACAACTTGAAAAAAAATATATTACTCCTTTTAATGATTTTTACTGCGGTGTACGCTCAATCACAGAGTAAAAAATACAAGAAAGAGCCCTCTATTGGCATATCTCATTTTGTAAAGGATTTTCCTACTGCTGTAAAAATATTTAAGCTAAGTCCTTGGGGATGGAATAACGAAAAAACTCCAGGCTTTAATGGATTCTACACAAAAGGTCTTTCAAACCACACAGACTTTGTAACCTCATTAGGTATTTGTAACACAAAATACAAAAGCTCTACAGGCTATTTCTATTATCATAGCCCCAAAAGCGGAAACGATGGTTATGAGAAACTACTCATAGATGCAGACGCAAGAGTAAACTACAAATTACTTTCCGACAGATTCTTTATAACTCCATATGTAAGTGCTGGTGTTGGGTTATCTCTTTATAATTGGCGCTACCTTCTTCCAACTATCCCTGCTGGAGGCGGCTTTCAGATAAAAATTGGGCGACACTCTTTTTGTTACTTACAGACAATACTTGATTTAGGAATAATAAAGACCCATGATAAAAATGATACCAAAGAAAATTTCAACTACTCTGTCGGCTTTTCTTTACCTATTTCAAGCCTGAAAAAATCTCCACATATTAATTATACCATACCTCAAAAAGTTGTAGCCCCAACTGTTAAGAAAGATAGTGATGGAGACGGAATACTTGATAGTGATGACTTATGCCCAAATCAATGGGGATTGTTAAAGTACCATGGTTGCCCTATACCTGATAGTGATGGCGATGGCATCAATAACGAACAAGACTCTTGCCCATCTGTGAAGGGATTAGCTAAGTATCATGGCTGCCCGATACCTGATAGTGATGGAGATGGAATTAATGATGAGGAAGACCTTTGTCCAAACGTGAAGGGATTGGCTAAATATCATGGTTGTCCAATACCTGATAGTGATGGCGATGGTATTAATGACGAAGAGGATCTTTGTCCAAACAAGTTTGGTATAAAGGCAAATAACGGTTGCCCAATAGACACAATTGAAATTAAAAAGGCGGTAGAAAAGAAGAAAAGTTACTTTGAATTTGGAAAGATTATCATCAACGATGAGGCTAAATCTTCTTTGGATTCAGTTACTGTTCTATTAGCTAAGTCTCCAAGTCTCACCTTAGAAATACAGGGGCATACTGATAATATAGGAAGTGACAGAGCCAACGAAATCATTTCACAAAAACGTGCTGAGACGGTGAAGCAATATCTGATTAGCAAGGGTGTTAGTGGTGACCGACTAGAGGCTGTAGGCTACGGCAAAAGGAAACCAATAGTAAGTAACGCAACAATAGAAGGGCGAGCACGAAACAGAAGGGTTGAACTACATGTAAAACAATAGATCAATTACTAATTACTTCCTAAATAAATAAGGCTGCCGAATGGCAGCCTTATTTATTTGCAATTACACAGTCCAATCAAATTATTAATTCCCTCTATCCAATACCGCTTGATTGAGTGACATAGAATTATCTCCATTACTGAATCTATTAACTTCCTTATCAGTTGGAAGCGTTTTGCGATATTCATCTTTATACAATCCTATTTTATCCATCGGAATGGGTTTAAAATTGGGCAAATCTTTAAACACTTGCGCATCGGGCTTTAATCTAAAATTCATTTTCGAAAAATCTTCAAAACCTGGATCTGTGTTGTATGCAACATTCTTTCCATTAGCCACCGTAGAGTCCTGTTTCTCCTCTTTTCCGTTGGAACGCACATACTTATATCCAAAAGGAACACGACAATTTACTGTAAAATTATCTTTCCAGTTGTTTGTAGCAGCCTCGCTTGTTACAAACTCAAATCCATAGCCGCAGTTGATAGCTATGTTGTTATAGCAATCGAGTCCGTATGATGTTTTTGCCATCTCGCCATGCTTAAACAGAAATCCCGTACCTCTTTTTCCGCCACGACTGTTTAAAGCCAGTACATTTCCATAAACATGCATATTAAAATGATCATGATCAAAATAGATACCATCGCCGTCATCACTATTATGAATAAAATTATAGGCAAACGTATTGTTACCGGAACGAGTGTATAAATCATAACTATAAAAAGCACCTAAGTCATTGGATACGGTACACATCCTGAAAATCTCGTTGTATTCAAACACATTATCCCAGCTACCATATATAATCCCTCCATGTGGCGTATCGTGTATGAGGTTATGCGCTACATAATTGCCCACACAAGTATGGTGTCCTCCTCCCCCGCCACCAGTAAATCCTGCATTAACAGCCGGTGTATAAATGTGTACTAACTGACTAAAATTATAGATATGGTTATTGACAACCCGGTGCCCTGCGGCTATCCTCGGTTCTACATTTTCATTGCCCCCACTCAACCAAACACCTCCTTCGCCCAAATTATACAAGTCGCAACTCTGAACCGTATTACGACTACCACCGTCTATCTTGATGGCATATTTATTTACGTTTCTGATAGTACAGCCAGCTATTAAATTATTGCTCCCTCCTATGATAGTTATTCCCTCATTCACAGATTGCTCAATCGTAATACCCTTAATCTCAATATTGGATGCATTGTTCATCGCTATCACTGCTCCTTTACTATCTCCTATCGCAATCTTACTGTTTTTCAATTGCTTAGGCGGATAGAAATAAAGTTTATTATCTGTATAATCAATTGCCCATTCTCCCGGTGTATCTATTTCTTCCAGCAGGTTCAACAACCAATACTGCTCTCGTCCATTGCCTTCGGGACGGGTATATTTATTACCAATTCCTCCCGGCACAGGCTTCTTCAAAGTTATAGTGCGCGCTGCTGTATCTATTGCCGCTACACGCACACATTCATTTTCCCAAGGGATACGCCAATAGCCTTTTAGCCAGACACCCCGGTCTAGTTTACTCATCCACTTTGCTGCTCTGTTGTCCCTGTATTCAAATACTCCCGGGCGTGGCGGGCGTTTCTCCTTACTACCTGCTGCATAGAAATTGGCCCAATCATCATTCTTTGCTTCCTGACCACCGCCATTAATTAGCACCTTTTTCATTGCCATATAACCCTTGTTTGGATATCTCGACAAAGGCATTCTTTCTCCATCAATAAATAATCCCAATATCCCTCCATCATCATTATACAGGTCGGGCAAAATCTTGTTGTGATTCAAATTGAGCGAGGATAAATCCAGAGAGACCAATTTCCCCCTCAACTCGGGCGAGATACGACTGAGTGTTACCTCATCCGTTATTGGTTTAAAACTAGCTGATAGCAGTGATAAACCGCCAGTAAAAACAACTGACTCTCCTTCGGCAGCTTTGTAGGTTACAGGCTTATCTTTAGAACCACCGTCTTGTTCTGTCAGTTCAAATGGTTCTGTAAAATTGTAAGTACCCCCTCTTATTATCACGGTAGCACCAGATTTCTTATCGCCTAGTTTACGAATTGCGTTTCTTGCTTTGATTAATGAAGCAAAAGGTTTGTCTTTTGTTCCCACATTTCCATCTTTTCCAGAAGGGCTAACATAATAAACTGTCTGCGCATTCAGCAGACCACTCACCAGAAACAAGACGATGACATGCAATCTTTTCATAAAGTCCATTTAAGAATTATATTTATTTATCGATAAAAATAGACCGTAATAGTTTAAAACCATTTGACTTTATACCAAAAAAGCGACTGTAGCAACTTGGGGTATAGAATATGGCATACTAAGATAAATATAAGCGCACAAGATGAAAAACGGGCAATACCATAACTCTTAGGAAATTTCCTGAGGTGATACTCACAGCAGTTCATAAAAACAAATTCTACCCATATATTTACTGCTAAAACTTAACTAATGGATTTAAGTAATTATCAAACAAATAATCCCAACGAACTAATAGCAAAATTGGGTAAAAGTCAACAGCGACTACTGTTTACACTTGTTCTTTCTGTGGTCTATGCAGGCGGTGCTTATTCACTAATAAACTTACCCAATCACTTGCCTGCATCTTCTAAAGAAAATAATCTTCCAATACAGTTGATAGTGATTGTTTTATTAGTTTATCTGGCTTTGCTACCACAAATCCTGGCGTTTTGGTCCATGGTTTTTGATAGGAAAGTAAAACTTCTGATTAATGAAAAGGGCATTGGATACTCCACCAATTTATTAACTCAATCACAGAATAACTATTACAAATGGTTTTTAGGCATTAATAAATCAACGATTAATAGTGATGGTATTGGTTATGAACAAGCATTTTTTGAGTGGAACAACCTTTCTTCTTTTCAGTTGGTGTTGAGTAAGAAGCAATTTGGTATTGACTTTTATCAATTGATTCTAAAGCCAAAGCATGCTATTGAGTCCATTACTATCAACATCCAAACATTGGACAAATCTCACGACCTGATACAAGCAAGGCTAGATGCATTTTCCAGAAAAGAGGAGCCA
>CANGFK010000305.1 GCA_947452925.1 Chitinophagaceae bacterium
AACGTCCATCTTTATCAGCTGTGCAATTTGTTTTAATGAATTACCTATCTGATTGTCCGGATAAACAGCTCCATTAGCAGGTTTATAGTTTTTAGTATCTGCTTTCTTCAACATCTTAACAGCCTCGAAGCTTTCTTTTCCTGTTTTATTTAATAGAGAAGAAGACGTTTGATCGTACAAATCTTCGAAGCTTTTGGCAGCCATATTTGCTACCATCGGATTGCCACGCATCTGAATGGCAAAATCTTGAAGGTTATTGATGGCAAGGGAAGCATTGTCGCCATAGAAAGATTTAGGTAAGGAACTAGTGATGCTCACCGCCTGAAAGGGAGTGGCTGCCTCATGCCCCAACAAACCAACGGCACGGTTGAGCCAGCCAGTATTGGTACCTTTGTTGAAAGGGGTGCCAGATTCCATGTAATCCTGCGCATCGAAGTGAGAGCGGGTGCTGTTTGGAGAACCAACAGCATGAACGATTCCCAATCTTTTTTCTCTGAACAAAGGTTCGAACGCCTTCATAGACGGATGCAGGCCAAAGCGACCATCCAGATCTATCAAAGGATTGCTAGAACTGCCTTTGGCTGCGGACATAAACAAAGTAGGGCGAGCAGCTTTCAGATATTCATCAGTAAATGGCGTTACAGCCATCAAACCATCCATTGCCCCACGTTGGAAGATGCAGACAAGCTTTTTATTCTTTTTATACGGAGATAAAATCTTGTTGCTATTTGCGGCGCGCGCAATGAAGCTAGGTACGCCACCAAGACCGGCGGCAAACAGTGCCAAAGCACCTGTAGACTTGATAAAACCTCTTCTTGTAGACATAATTTTTTGAGTTATTAGTTGTTAGTTGTTAGTGATTAGTTGTGTGGATTCCTCACTAACAACTAACCACTAACCACTGAGTTTATCTTCTTTGAAATTCTGGTGAGCCAATTATTATTCCTGTTACTTGAGAAAGCATGGTGTTTGTGCCCGCATTTGCCTGCAACTGTGTGATGGTATAATCGGATGCTTTTTTGCGATTTACCTTTTCTTTCAATACCTCTTTTGACTTTTTGCTGTCGCCATTATTACTCGTCATCATCATATTATCGTCAGTCATAGAAGCAGGTGGCGGTGTTGCTGCGGATGCATCTGTTTTAGTTGCCGCAGCATCTATTTTGTTGTGAATTTGCGGATCATTGATTAATGGTATCAGGCGTTTTACTGTTTCATCTACATTTCTTTCAGGCATCAAAAGCTTACAATAGATACGTAGAGCAGCTTCTGCACTTTCGGGTTCGTGGTTGTTGTTGAGGGCAGTTAAATCGAATGTTACCCCAGGGATTCTCTTGGATGCTAATGCCAGACCAAAGTTCATTCTGTTAAGTAAAGAACCGCTGTTTATCCAGTATTGTGCTCTGTCTGGAAAACCAGTAGGCGCCTGATAATAGTAAATGCGTTCGCCCATTTTATTGATCCAGTTTGCTAACTGATAGGGCTGTGCAACCTTTGCATTAAGCGCTCTTACAGTACTGATTGTTAGCTCGAAAGGCGATTTGATCTTTTCACGTAAAGCTTGTTTAGACCAGAACTCTGGAGCGTTTACCATT
This sequence comes from Chitinophagaceae bacterium, assembly GCA_947452925.1. GTDB lineage: Bacteria > Bacteroidota > Bacteroidia > Chitinophagales > Chitinophagaceae > Parasediminibacterium. The sequence continues at coordinate 1,596 of CANGFK010000305.1, forward strand.
GTAAGTAATACTTTTTTGATGTCACCATCTTTATCCAAAAAGGTCTGTGTCATTTTATCTATCAGACTTGCAGGGGGATTATCGCTTACGAATCTGGCTGCAAGTTTTTTACAAATAAAGTGTGCAGTAGACTTATGATGTGCCAACATATCAATCAACTTTAACCCTTCTTCAACCCCTCCTTTTGCAGGGAAAGTATTGCCAAGTACTACTTTTTCTGTTTTATCATGCTTGTTCACTGCGAACATAAAATCGCCATCGTGCACAAAACCTTGTTCTTTTAATTTGTCTTCTCCCACCTTCTCAATCATCTTTTTGATTTGAGCTCCCCCATATTCGTCATTCATAGGATAGATGGTCCAGCCAGTGAGTACTTTCGCGGCATTAGTCACATCGGTTTGGGTATAGCCGCCATCCACACCAAGTGTGTGCAACTCCATTATTTCTCGTGCATAGTTTTCATTAAGCCCCTGAGAATTCTTGAACCCTTTTATTTTACCAGCAATTTCTTTTGCCTTAGCACCAGTATCTCCTAAAAGACCTAAACGCTGTTGCTGTGCATACAGCTCGCGCAATCTTTTTGCGCCAGCTTCCGAATTTACATTGTTGTTGTCGCTAGCCACACTTCTGAAGTTGTCCAGATAGGTAAGCATTGCTGGTGATTTGGAAGTAGCTAAAAGCAGTTCGCTAAACTTGCCAAGCGAGTTGGGGCGAATTACATCTCTTTCATAGCAAGGAACAAATCTGATGCATTCATTTTTAGTCAATGACACATTGAAATGGTTGAACCAAAAGCTAGCTAATACCTCTTGCAATTGATTATTGGTGTATACAGCACGTACTATTTTTTGATTCACAAACTGCCTAATCAAATCTCCTTCGGGCTTGTACCCATTGGCTTTCATAAAAGAATCAACTAACTCTTTACGCTCTTTATATTCTAATTTTCCAGTAGAATCCTGCGGAATCAAACCAGCTCTGATAGCCCTGTTTCTTATCAATCCGCCATTTAGGTAAGTATTAAATATCTCCTTATTACTCTTGGTGAGTGCTTCATATTGAGACAAATTCGCTTTTAATGAATCATCTGCCTGATTGGCTTCTAATTGCTTTTCAAACCATTTCTCCAAACCCATTTTCACAACTTCATCAATTTGGCCGGGAGTTGCTCCATAAGTAAACCTACTCAGCAAATGAGCCGCTGCTTGCCTGTCGGTAAGTCCTGCTTGTTTGTAAGGAAACTTGATTGATTTGCTTTCTATACTTTCTTTTTCAGTACCCGTATAGGAAGATAAAATGGGTGCTGACGCAATGAGCAAAAAGAGGACAAGTATTGTTTGAATATACCTTTTCATAACTATAATTTTATGGCAGTGAGAGATGCAATTTTTTATTATGGAATGATTGACGGCGTAAACGGCAGGAAGTTTATTTACTAAATATAATTTCGGTGATTGATAATATTTTACGGGTAAAAATAATGCGACAGAGGCACTGAAATAGGATAGAAGAGATTGAATTCGTTCTATTTTTTCAGTGCCTCGGTGGCAGATGTCTAATTGCTTTTTTACTTTTATTTAACCAATGCATCCATTCTTTTACCCAGCCAGGTTTGTCCTGCAGGTACAAGCCAATCGTTTAGTAAAGCAGCTTTTGTAGCCACGAGATTATTAAAATAAAGGGTATCTGCGGTTACAAAACCATTCTGTAAAGCATGACTAAGATGAGCCAGGGGAAGTAACTGCACTTTGTCTTTGATATAAAAAGCAAGGTTCTGCCTGTCAAACATATCTACTTTGAAGCGTTGCTCAATTGCTTTTATCAAATGAACACTACTATCGGTACTGCATCCGCCCACAGTAGTGGCTGTTTCGTCGGCCATCAATACAATAAATTGTCCGTAAAACAAATTGGCATATCCTTTTACAGGAGCGCCATGACTTTTCCAGTTTTCAATAAATTTGTTGAACATATCTTCCAGCTCAAAGGCTTCGCTCATAGCAAATAGACGACTACTTTGATATATCCAAACTTTCGACTGTGGATGAAAATCGGCGGGTATTATTTCTTGTAAGTCCATATTTTTTAACATAAGCTGCGAAAATACAAATAGGAAAGCATCCGTACCATAACAAAAGTCACCCTTCTATTAATTTCCTTTTTCACTCATTAGATTATTTATCGTTTGAACTATCTGTATTTTCATTTGAATTCAACAATAGAATAGTCGTTTCAATTGATAATTAATAATTGACATAGGCACTTCCAAAATTCAAGAAGGGATTAGATTATTTTAAATAACCTAATCCCTTCTTGCATTACTTTACTTATCCAGAATTATCAATTAACAATTGTCAATTATCCGTTTACTACTACCTGCTGTTCCTTCATTTTCTTATATCCATAAGCAATACCTGCAGATATAAGCAGGATGCTTAAGTCCCTGTCTAATGGAACTACAGGGCTACCATCGCCACCCACTCCCACACTTGGACTACCTGGTCCACCAATACCCGGATCATCAGCAGGGGACTGTGCATTTACAGTAACTGCGGTGAAGAATACCCCAATCATTATTGTCAAGAAAACTAACCTTAGACTCTTTATTATTTGTTGCATAGTGCAATGTTTTATTTTGTTATTGTTTTGTTGCGTGCAAATATAAACAAGTGCCGCCAACTAAGGCAGCACTTGTTCTATTTTATTTTTAGGGTTGAACTGATAAGGTTGATTTGTGAACCAATTGTTTGCTACCTGCTTCACTGATAGCTACGCTGTAAGCACCTACTGCCAATGCATTGTTGATGCTGATGGCGTGTGTTGCACTACCACCTGTATGGCTGATAGTTTGCTCACTCACCTTTTGACCTAACGCATTGTAGATACTTACTGTGTACTTACCTGCAACCACATTACCCAACTCAACATTCAGTGTC
>CANGFK010000306.1 GCA_947452925.1 Chitinophagaceae bacterium
CTAGTTGTTCTTTTGCTTTGTTGATTGCCTTTTCGAATCGGTCGAACTCAAAAGGCTTTAACAAATAATCTACCGCATCAACATTAAATCCGTCAACTGCATAGTCACTAAAAGCAGTAGTAAAAATAACAAGTGGAGGTTGAGTGAGATTTTTATAAAACTGTATCCCATTTATGTCAGGCATCTGTATATCCAAAAAAATAAGATCAACTTTATTTTCCTTGAGATGAGCTTCCGCCTCATCTGGATTGGTAAAAACCTTTTTTAACTGCAAGAACTCTACCTTCTCGCAATGCTGGCTCACTAACTTAAGTGCCAATGGTTCATCATCTATTGCAATTGCTGTTATCATTTGATAGTTATTTCTAATTTTACTGAAAAGTTTTCTCCTGTATTAAATATTTGAAGGTCGTGCTTACCCGGATACATCAATTCTAGTCTTCGCCTTACATTATTAATGCCAATTCCTGTTGTATCTTTCAGAGCGTTTTCCTGATGAATAATCTTATTGGAAGATGAAAAGATTATTTTTTCGTCACTAGCCTTTATATGTATGACAATACTTGTATTTTCCTTTGTACTTACCCCATATTTAAATGCATTTTCAACAAAAGGAATAAACAGAAGAGGTTCAATCATCTTATTCTCTACACGACCATCCACTTTAAAGTCCACATTCACCTTATCTGTCAGCCTCACCAACTGTAAATCTATATAATGCTTAATGAAGGTAACTTCATGATCCAATGGAACAGCATTCAACTGCGCATCAGAGATTATATAACGCATAATTGACGACAACTTCAGGATAGCAGGGGCAGTCATTTCGCTGCCTGTAACAGCTAGTGAATAGATATTATTTAACGTATTAAAAAAGAAATGTGGATTCACCTGAGACTTCAGAAACAATAATTCTGTGTTTAGTTTCTCCCTTTCAATTTCCTTTTTAAAAGTATCTGTCTTCAACCATTCCTGTATTACGCTAACACAAGTCCCGATGGTGAATACCAAAATAAAAATCAGATACGATCCCGGGAAGAAGTGAAAGCGATGCCTTCCCGAACCGTGTCGTGGCGGGTGCGAAGAAAAATGCAAAGAGTCGGAAGGTGGTGGTGGATAGTTTTGCATTCTGCCAGCTCGAAACGCAATATCATTTGATGAGTCTGTAACTATAGAGGAAATCCATTCGGGGAAATACAGAAAAAGTATGAATAAAGCGATAATGCACAACAAATAGATACCCCATTTTCGTTTGAGTAACATCTGAGGAATAAGCAATTGTGTATTGACGTAATAAAAAGCAATGAGATACAGGCTGCTGCTGATGAGCACTGCCCTAAAATGATTACTGATGGCTGTTGGAGATGGCGAATCTCTGGAATGCTGCTGAAAGATGAATGGAATCAAAAGAAAACAAGTCCATACAGCTATATGAATCACAGTGGTTAACACCTTTTTATTTGCAACGGCAGTCATTTTCATTTTTTTTCAAATGTAAAGACGTCAAAATCAGGGCAATCCAAATGTTGGTAGAAATTGGCTTTAATCGGTGAAAAGTTAATATGATTCCTGCTCATTAGGAAAATCACTAGACTTCACATCTGCGATATATTGTGATGCAGCTTCTTTTATTAATTTTTCCAGATTCAGGTATTGCCTGATGAAGCGTGGCTTAAATTCAGAGTTAATGCCAAGCATATCGTGCATTACCAATACCTGTCCATCACAATATTTGCCGGCACCAATGCCGATAGTTGGGATATTGATATTTTCTGTGACCTCTTTTGCCAGTATTGCTGGAATCTTTTCTAACACAATACCAAAGCATCCTGCTTGCTCCAGGATTACACTGTCTCGTTTAAGTTTTTCTGCCTCCGCATCCTCCTTTGCACGAACAACATAAGAGCCAAATTTATTAATACTTTGCGGCGTAAGACCAAGATGTCCCATTACAGGTATACCGGCACTTACTATTCGTTTGATGCTCTCTGCTACCTCTTCTCCCCCCTCTAATTTGATGGCATGTGCCCCTGTCTCTTTCATAATCTTAATGGCAGAAGCTAAAGCTATTTCTGAGTTGGACTGGTAACTACCAAAAGGTAAATCGACTACTACAAAACTCCTCTCTACCCCCTTCACCACACACTGAGCATGATAGATCATTTGCTCTAACGTTATAGGAAGCGTTGTTTCATTGCCTGCCATTACATTACTTGCACTGTCACCTACCAGTAAAATATCAATACCAGCATCATCAAATAAGCGAGCAAATGAAAAGTCATAGGCTGTTAGCATAGATATTTTCTCGCCATTAGCTTTCATTTTCAGCAAAGTATTCGTAGTTATTTTCTTTACAGACATATCTTATTTTGCTGCAAAGAAAAGACTTTTGCATTTTGGGGAGTGCAACTTGTTAGCCTAACCACGATTGTATCAAACAAACCGATAACCAAGACTGCTTAGTATCTTTCAAATAGGCCTAGGATACAGCGAGGATGGTATAATATATATTCACCCAAAAAAGAGAAAATTATATGTTACAAAAATGAATCTGTTGGCATTTATTACTATATGTATTGTTTTTTGTAGAAAAGAGAAAATCGATAACGATTTCGGATATTTTTTCGAAATAATTCGGATGATACTCGGAAAATTACAAGCAAACTGATATATATTGCACGCTAGAAAGTTATTACTTGCCATAAAAAGCAACGGCTTTGGGTAACTATTATTAAATAAAACAAAAAAGAATTATGAAAAAAACGCTTACTCTTCTTGTTGCCATTGGCAGCATTGCATGTGCAAAAGCACAAAAGTCATTTACTCCCGGCAATCTGGTTATCTACAGAGTCGGAAATGGATTAGCTCCTCTAACTAGTGCTGCTACACCTGTTTTTTTAGATGAACACACAACAGAGTTTGTTAGATTATTTCAAACTAAAGCGCCCGTTGTAAACACAATTGCTTTGCCAAGCAAATCAGGTTCTGCTGCTCCGGGAAATTTTCTATTAACTGCAGCCGGAAATGGGACAACCGAAGGTCAAATTACACTTTCTAAAGACAACCGCTACCTTGTTTTCGCTGGTTACAATGCTGACACAACAACACTAGCCGTAGCTGCCACTTCTACCGCTAATGTTTTACGTGTAGTTGGTACAGTAGATCAAACCGGAACCGTGAACACCACTACTGGGTTAAACTGGGCTAGCACTAAAGCACCACGCGCGGTTGCTTCAGTTGATGGAAAAAAATTCTTCTTAGCATCTTCTACTGCAGGTATTTACTTTGCTAATCTAGGTGATACGGGAACTTTGTTTAGTTCAACAAAAAACAGAGTTTCAGCTTATAATGCAACAAGCCGTCCGACACAAAGCCCGACATCACGTTCTTTGGCCATTTACGATGACAGCATTTATGTTGATTATCAGTCTACATTTTCACCTGGTGGAACAGGAACTGGGACACAATCAATTTCTTTTGCAACTTTAGGCTCTGTAGCTAGCCCTGATACCACTGCACATGTCTTACAAGGCATTGATACGATTTCAGCTAGTTATGCAAAATTTGCTACTGGTACAAATAAGAAATCTTCTCCGTATCAATTTGCAATTCTTCATTTGCGTGATGGTAACGTAATGTACATTGCTGATGACAACACTAATGATTCTGTTACTGAAAGAGGAATCTTAAAATATTCTCTAGTGGGAGGAACTTGGGTATACAATGGCTCAATGTATGCTAGAGGAGTAAGAGGTCTTACAGCCTACAATAGTGGTGACACAGTAGTTATATATGCAACTTCTTCAACAAAGCTTTTTGGTGCATTTGATTTGACTGGTTTCAACAAACAACCATTTGGTCCTATGCCAGGAGATTCTGCTGTTATTTTAGATACAGCCTTAGCAAATACTGCTTTCAGAGGAGTTGCATTTGTACCAGGCACTCCTGTTTTACCGGTTGCTTTGAGAAATGGATTGAACGGCTCTTTGGTAAATGGTAGTGCAAAACTTTCATGGGCTACAGCTACAGAAGTTAGCACAAAATCATTTGTAATTGAAAAGAGCATTGATGGTAAATCTTTTTCAACTTTAGCTTCTATTGTTGCTAAGAATAAGCCATCAACTTATGAGTATACAGATGCTTCTAAATTGACAGGTTCTGCGTATTATCGCTTGAAAATTACTAACAATGATGGTAGTTTCTCTTACAGTGCTACTGTTCAATTGAATAACAAAATTTCAATCAAATTGAATGTATATCCAAATCCAGTAGTTAGCAATGCTATAGTAGCTCACACACTAGCAACTGCAGGTGCTTCAATAAAAGTTTCCACAGTTTCTGGTAAAACAATCTCAACTTACACAGTTCAAACTGGTGCAACACAAACAAGCATCAATGTTAGCAACTTAGCAAAGGGTAGCTACCTTATCTCTTACGAGAATAACGGTGCTATTTCTACTACTAAGTTTGTAAAATAATAAATACAAGGTA
>CANGFK010000307.1 GCA_947452925.1 Chitinophagaceae bacterium
AGACCTCTTTTTTTCTAATAAAGACTTCTTTTTTCCCAATAAAGACCCTTTTATTCTCAATAAAGACCTCTTTTTTTGTAATAAAGACTTCTTTTTTCTCAATAAAGACCCTTTTATTTCCAATAAAGACCTCTTTTTTTGTAATAAAGACATCTTTTTTCCCAATAAAGACCTCTTTATTGGGAGAGTTATACCTTGGAATTAGGTCCTTTTCTCTTTATAAACTGACCATATCCCTTATCCACCAAGCATTTATTATCATCGATAGCTACCGTTCCACGTAATAAAACAGACTTCACCTTGCCCTCCAATTCCCATCCTTCATAACCACTATAATCTACATTCATGTGGTGTTTGGAAGCTGAAAGTGTATGCTTTTCATTCGGATCAAACAATACAATGTCCGCATCGCTGCCCACGGCTATCGTTCCTTTTTTAGGGAACATACCAAATATCTTGGCGGCATTGGTACTAGCCACTTCTACATATTTATTCAAAGAAATCTTACCTTTGTTCACGCCCTCACTAAACAATAATTCCATCCTATTTTCAATAGCGGGATGCCCGTTGGGGATTTTAGAAAAATCGTTTTTACCAATTAACTTCTGTTCCCACATAAACGGACAATGGTCTGTTGCCACCACATTTACCAACCCTTGATTGATGCCCGCCCAAAGTGTATTCTGGTCTTTCTTTTCTCTCAAAGGAGGACTCATCACCCACTTGGCACCTTCAAAATCATTTTCGTATAAAGAAGCGTCCAACACCAAATATTGAATACAAGTTTCTACAAAAAGATGCTGATTTCTTCTGGTTGCATTACGAACGGCATTCAATGCCCCCTCGCAAGTTAGGTGTACAATATATCCGGGGCAACCTGTGTAATGAATCATATCCGCAAAGCGAGAAGAAGCCTCCGCCTCAGTAATTTCCGGTTGGGATAAATAATGATACAAGGGTGCTGTCTTGCCCTCCGATTTATGTTTAGCAACCAAAAAATCAATCATATCACCATTAGTAGCATGAACGGTAACCATGCCTCCTTGCTTTTTTACCTCTTGCATCAGGCCAACCATCTGCCTGTCATCAATCATCAAAGCACCCTTATAAGCCATAAAAGTTTTGAAGGAAGTGATGCCCTCTTCCTCAATAAAATGCTTTATTTCTTTCTTAGTATCCTCATTAAAATCGGTAACTGCTATATGAAAGCTGTAATCGCCGACAGCAGTTCCTTTAGCCCGGCTGTTCCAATCGTCCAAAGCATGTTGCAAACTTTTGCCTTGTGTTTGCAATACGAAATCAATGATGGTAGTAGTTCCACCATGCAACGCAGCCCTTGTTCCTGTTTCATAATCATCGCTGGAAAAAGTACCCATGAAAGGCATCGCCAAATGCACGTGCGGATCAATACCACCCGGCATAACCAATAAGCCCGCCGCATCAATTACCGTATCAGCAGTTACATTTAAGTTCTTGCCAATAGCTGAGATGGTTTCTCCTTCAATGAATATATCAGCGACATAATCATCGGTGGCCGTAATTATTCTTCCATTTTTAATTAAAGTACTCATGTTATTTAAAATTTAACCGCAAAGGGCGCAAAATTTTTCCGCAAAGTATGCAAAGAGATTATTTTATTATTTCAAAGAAAGGGAAGAAGAAGAAAAAAAGAGAGCAGATTATAAACCGTTTACTATTCTTTTCAATCCATCCTTTAACCTAACCACATTAAAATTCATTAATATTCCTAATTTATAATTTCCAAGTTTCAAGTATGTAAGTGTTTGAGCAAAATGAACTTCAGTTAATGCTTCAACACTTTTTATTTCAAGAACTAATTTATTTTCAACCAAAATATCTATCCTGTAACCAATTTCAAGTTTAATATCTTCAAAAATTAAAGGGATTGGTTTCTCTTTTTCAACATAGAAACCACTTTTGTTTAGCTTATAAAAGAGGCATTCTTTGTAAGCATTTTCTAATAATCCTGCTCCCAATGCTGTATGAACTTCCATTGATATGCCAATAACCACGCGTGACAATTCATTTTCTGTCATTCATTTTTTATAAAAAGAACTTGATAGTTATCGTAAAAAGTCTTTATGACTAAATAATAATTTTAATGCTCACCCTTCTTTTCTTTCTTTTTTCTCTTCCTTCCTTTGCGTAAATCCTTAGCGTTCTTTGCGGTTAAATTATTTTTTCTTGAATAATAATATGTAAACCAAAGCACTGATACCGAAACCCACAAACCATGCATAGCTATATAAACCATTGATCCATGTGGGAATGAACGTAGCATCTACTACCTTAATAGTTGTTAGAAAACCTGGGACATTTGGCAAGATGCCAGCAAACAATGCGATAATAGCTCCACGGTTAATTCCTTTATTAAAACAATAAATCCCTGTCGGATTATATAAATCAGTTAATACCAATTCTTGCTTTCTGATAAAATAATAATCAGCAATCATAATTCCTCCCACTGGTCCAAGCAAACTAGAATATCCAATCAACCAAGTAAAGATGAAGCCAGTAGGATCAGCTATTAACTTCCAAGGGAAGATACAAATACCAATAACGCCTGTGATATAACCACCCGTTCTAAAACTTATTTTAGAGGGAGCCAAATGTGCAAAATCATTAGCCGGACTAACTATATTGGCAGCAATGTTTGTAGCCAACGTAGATAAAGCAACAGCAATCATGGCAATGCTCACCAAAATTTTACTATCAAACTTGCCGGCAAGTACCAATGGATCCCAAATAGTTGTTCCATAGATAATAGTGGTAGCAGAAGTAACCACCACCCCGATAAAACTAAACAAAGTCATGGCAGGAGGAAGACCAATAATCTGACCATTAATTTGCGCTTTCTGACTTACTGCATACCTAGTAAAATCTGGGATATTCAAGGAGAGCGTAGCCCAAAAGCCAACCATTCCTGTTAAAGCTGGAAAGAAGAACTTAAAGAATCCCGCCGCATCCGCAAACTTAGAAGGTTGTTGAAGTATAGGTCCCAAACCATGACCAGCAGAGATTGCCCAAAACAACAAAGCCAAAGCAGCAACTGGCAAAAAGAAAGCTTTAAACACCAATAGCTTCTTGATACTTTCTACGCCAAGATATACAACGTACATGTTTATTACCCAAAACAAGATAAATGTAATGGCAGGCCCAGTTTGCAAACCCCATGATTCAGGAAAAAGTAAAGGCAATGTAGCCAATGAAGGTATCCATAAGCGAAACATTTGGTATAGAGCAAAACCACCAATCCAAGTTTGAATACCAAACCAACCACAAGCAACAACAGCCCTTAGTAAAGCAGGAACATTGGCACCAACAGTTCCAAAGCTTGCCCTTGCAAAAACTGGAAAGGGAATGCCATACTTCGCACCGGCATGACCATTTAGAATCATTGGAACGAGTACCACGCTATTACCAATAAAGATGGTAAGGATACTTTCCCACCAATTCATGCCCCCTTCTATCAATGAACTCGCCAACATGTAAGTAGGTATACAAAGGCTCATACTTATCCAAAGAGCTGCATAATTCCAAGTATGCCAACTCCTTCTGTCATTTGCTATTGGGGCAAGATCTTCACTGTATAGCGGAGAATCTATCATGTATTTTAAATTTTGAATTATAAATTTTTATTTAATAAATGGGCTATGGTTTGAATCATAGCTATTATTGTTTTACCGATTTCTGGGTTTTAATCATAACTCATCATTCATAACTCATCATTCATAACTCATAACTCATAACTAGATTACTGCTTCGTCTGCTATCAACAATGCCTCGCTGATAATACCCAACCCTTCATCTATTTGTTCTTTGGTAACACATAAAGGCGGCGCAATAAATATATAACCCCAACGCACAAAAGTGTACATTCCTAGTTCTTTTATTTTTGCAGCTACTTTGTTCATCACCACCATTTCTGCTGGTTTTGCATTAAAAGTAGCCATTGGTTCTTTCGTAGTTCTGTTTTTTACTATTTCCAAACAACCCAATAAACCAGTGTTTCTCCAATCTCCAATGCTTGGATGTTTTGCTTTTAATAGTTCAATTTGTCCGTTAAGGTATTCGCTCATCGCAACAGTATTTTCTATCAGATTGTCATCTTCATAGATTTTCAACGTTTCTAAGGCAGCCGCACAACAAACGGGATGGGCAGAATAAGTTAAACCCAATGGCAACATTGCATCATCGTATTTAGCAGCAATTTTATCGCTAACCATCAAGCACCCAAAAGGTAAATAACCGCACGTAAGTCCTTTAGCCATTGCAATCATATCCGGAATGATACCATGATTCTCAAAGCCGAACCATTTGCCTGTTCTACCAAAACCACTCATCACTTCATCCATAATCATTAGGATACCATGCTTATCGCAAATGGCTCTCAATGCTTTTAGATATCCTTTTGGATAATGCAAACAACCCGAAGTTCCAGACTCTCCCTCTAAT
>CANGFK010000308.1 GCA_947452925.1 Chitinophagaceae bacterium
ATCAATCAATTACAGAACTTAATCAGCATTTAAATAAGCTTGTACAAAATAAAACTAAACGGAAACAGAAGCGCAGGTTGCCTGCCAATCAATGGGCGATGTTAGCAGTTGTGGTTGTGCTGTTTTTGTCTGTTCTAACTTATTTTATAATTCATTTGCAAGGAGGTAAATAGAATTTGAGTAATAAGGATCTAGATTATTGTTCAAAATAAGCAATACTGCCACCAACCCAATCCTTATCTGCGTTATAACGAACCCCAATCATCTTACCCTTACTTATTCTAGCGAGGTTGAAGGTCGGAATTGGCCTCTTTGCTCCTTTTGGCCAGAAATAAAAGATACGTATTTCAGCTTTGGCAGGTTCGTTAGGCGTTTTTATAACGTCGGCGTATGTTACTTTTCTTTGTAATATCCAATTTTGCGGATCTTGAATGGCAGCAATGTCTTTTGGGGTGACATCTATTACCACTCCTTGTCCTGCAAATGAAAATAGTGGCTTTAGGACATAATCTTCCAATGTAGAGGGGTCAATTTTAGCGTCATTCAGAAAGATTGTTTCTGGAACATAAGCATGTTTTATAAAGGGCAATGTGTATTTGCTTATTCTGTAAAACCAATTAGGGTGAGGAACCCATTCAACATCTAAGTTTTCAAATAAAATCTTTCCCTTTTCTTGTATTTCTGGTGGTTGATGAGACAGTTCATCAAAAACAATACGGTTGAAGATTCTTTTTATTTGAATCTTTTTTCCTTCTCTTATATAAAAAATTTGATTCCTTTCTTTTATTAGTTCAGTCAAGCACACCACCTCTATTCCTGTGTATTCTTTGGTAAAATAGAAATCAATTTTAGTCTTTTGTTCTTCGGGTAGCAATTCAAGTAACACAACATTCTCAATAGGAGACTTGTCTAAGATTATTTCTCTTAGAAGTTTGAGGTATGATTCTTTGTTAAGGCCATTTAAATAAGGGCTGAAGTGTTCTGGAATTTCAAATGAAGTTCTAAATTTCTCATCATGCCACACCTCGAAAGCAAAAAGGCTAGCGAAGCCCTGCATCTCAACTAATTGTGGTTCTAGCTCTTTTTTTTCATTATTGCAAATGCCAAAATCAAATGCTATGAAGTTTGTATGTTCATTTTCGTGGGGGACAATCCTGTTTTCGGGGACGGACTTTTCAGTCATATCCTTGAATTTTACTGATGTTATGACATCAATGATACTTTCACAAGTGGAAAGCATCTTTTCTTTAAAGTCCTTGTCAATAAAAATTGGCGTTTCTGCCAAACGAAACTCAATGGCATCCGAATATTTACTGTTTATTGTCTTTAGGAAAGCATCATATTTTTCTTTAGTGTAGCTTTCGTTAAAGTTTTCTCGAGCGGTCGCTATCATTGTTTTTTTTGTATGACATTATTAGGAATTAAAAATAGTATAACTAGCAGTAATGACTAGAGTGATACCTTTTTTTCAAAATAACTTGTGTATTCTCTTTTTATCAGGTTCACGACTATTTTATCGATGGGTAAATGAACAGAATCTTCTGTTAAATCACTCCAGCTAATCCATCGTAATACTTCACTTTGGCCATTGGGGTCAGCAGTTTGTTCAGGACTGAAGTCAAATGGAGTCGATTTTGAATCTAAATGGATTGGATCTACACTTTTTGCGAAATAATAAATGGCTATGATTTGTTGGCTACTGTTAAAAGCAGATTGTTGGTAGTAATCTGTCGTATATATATGTTCTCCTATTGTGACATCTAACCCTGTTTCTTCTTTAAATTCTCTTATAAGGCATTCCTTGGTGCCTTCTCCTAATTCCAATCCTCCTCCCGGGAATTTGCTGAAGAAATTTCCTCTAATATACTCATCACTCAGCAGGATTCGTTTCGAATTATCCATCAGAATCCCGTAAACACGTATTGTGAAAGACTTTATTTTTAATGTCTCAGAAACTTTTTGATTTGACATGTTTTTTTGGGTGGAAGTTTTGTTCATAACTATGGTTGAATGTTTTTAAACTATTTTTTAATGCTAGGATCCTTTATTAGTTTGGGAGATTCTGCTTTTGTAAAAACTAATTTGTCACTCAAATGAGGGATTATTTTTTTCATGTCATTCAAGTCACGACCTGTTCCGTCAGTAAATTTCCATGTTTTGCCATTGTCTTCAGAAATAGCTAGAAGTGTTGTTTTTGAAATAATACTACCATATTGCATTTTAGTATCATTTATCTGTTCTAGAGTACACTGAAACTCAAATCCAACTTTGATTATAGATAAAACTGCACCTATCTGTATTGATTTTATCACACGTCCTTGTTGAGCCATCTGTTCATCGGCAGTCTGCAAAATTTTCAACACCCTTTCTTTGGTCATTTTGCTTAGTTTTCCTTTTGGGAAGCCTTCTATGTTGGTATAATCCATTATAGTTTTGTAGTCTTTCTTGATAGTGGCCTCAGCAAAAACCTTTGCTTGTTCTCGCACGGTGGTTAGTTGTTGTGTATACTGTGCTTTTATAACATTGCCCAGAAAGAGAAGAGTAATGCAAAGAGAAAGTAATTTTTTCATAATTCAATTTGTTGTAAAGTAACACCTTTAAAATTTAAATAGACATATTTTAGCAAAGCAACGGGTTTTATTTTAATATCTACTTTGAATGAAGTTAAAATAGGAATAGATAATTGCGGGAATGAGAGGGGTACTAATTCTAAATAATTAAGTCAAACAGTTTATAATCAGTAAATTATATTTGGACAGCTCTTCGTAAAACAAAAAACCTGCTTACAATGAAGTAAACAGGCTTTTTGTTTTGTTTGTTTTGTATCTATTTTGATTGAGTGTAAGCCTTCACAGAGAAAACGTAACTTTCTATTTTCTTAACTTGGGTCTTTCTTTCCTCTCCCTTAATAATAGAAAAAGTTGGAAGCTTTATCTTTTGAAAAGTAGTATCTTCTCTTTTTAAATCTTCAATTAGAGTATATAAATTTTTACTTTTTATTGCAAACGTAACACCATCTGCTTGTGTTTGCTTTGAACTTAGAATTCCAATGAGTTCACCTTTCTTGTTGAATACTGGACCTCCACTATTACCTGGGTTGGAGTTCATTTGAATTTGATAACTAGCTGTATCTCCATTCAAGCCAGTATTGGAACTCAAATAGCCTTGAGTGTAGGTGATATCTGTTTTTGGATAACCCAATGTGAAAATTTCTTCCCCCAAATCTGCACTTGTTTTGGTAATACTGTATGGGAGAGACTTGATAGCCTTGAAATCTTCATCTTTTATTTTGAGAATTGCTAAATCTTGTTTGCCGTCAACAAAAACTATATCTGCATTAAACTCATCTCCGACGTTGTTTACAACAATAGCACTTGTCCCTTTCAATACGTGAGCATTGGTTACCACAAATCCTTTACCATCGATCAAGAAGCCAGAGCCACCACTTATCAGGTTAGCATTTTTAGGTAACTTGCTTTTAACTTCATTAATAATTGTCCCTTGTACTTGTTGATTCTTTTTTAAACCTGCTAGCTCTTGACTAAGTTGTTGCAGATTTTTATTACTTAGAACCGGAGAGAAGTAAGTGAATAGGCCACTTGTTACCAATGCAATAGCACCTCCAACAGATGCGGCAATAGCTATATCCCGTTTATACTTGTGGTACAATTGTACCAATTTTCCAAGTGGCTTTGCTGAAGTAGCACTGTTGATGCCACCTTCTAATGAAATTTTATTATGAACATCATTTAAGATGTGCTTAAAATTTCTTCTGTGTTTGTATGAATCAAGTTGTTGCAACAACATTGAATGTTCTACAACCATCTGATCAATTTCAGGTGTGTTTTTTCTTAGCTGTTCGAAGTATGAAAGTTCGTCAGGAAGCATGCTGCCATCAAGGTATCTCTCAATCGTTTGAAGTATTAAAACATCGTCGTTCATAATCGGTAGAATTAACTAGTCTCCTATATTATATTGTGTAAAGAACAATTTCTTCAATCTCATAAGGCATTTATATTTCTGATTTTTGGCATTGTCTGCATTTGTATAACCAAATTCTTTGGCTAGTGTCTGCATGTCTAAATCTTTTATATAAAAACCTTCTAATAAACTCTTGCATGGTTCTCCCAAACTATTGAGAGCCCTATCCATGATAGTAAACTCTGCATTTCTTTTTAAATGCGTTTCAAGGTCTTCTTCAACAGAAACTGTATCTTCAAGACTATCAATCTGATTGGAGTATTTGCCCAATTGTTGAAGCCGTTTGAGCCAGAGCCTCCGGCATATGGAATATACATACGTATTAATTTTACAAGTTAAAACAAATGATTCACTTTGTGCTTTTTCATACAGTGCAATCATTGCTTCCTGAAAAATGTCCATCGCATCGTCGTACGAGCCGTTGTTGTTAATGATATAGGATTGTATCATGTTGAAATTATTTTTATAAATAATCTCA
>CANGFK010000309.1 GCA_947452925.1 Chitinophagaceae bacterium
ATTACGCAGTATACAATTATGCGCTTTATTGCTGGAATTGGCTTAGCCGGTGAATTGGGCGCAAGCATTACATTGGTAAGTGAGATGTTGCCTAAAGAAAAGCGTGGTATTGCAGCATCCATCATTGCAAGTGTCGGGGTTTTTGGTGCCGTCTCAGCCTTTTTTGTTTATAAAATCTTCGGCGATTGGCGTTTATGTTATTATATTGGTGGTGGAATGGGGTTATTGCTGTTGTTGTTGAGGGTAAGCATCTTTGAGAGTGGACTATATGATGAGGTGAAGAAACAAAATGTAGAAAGGGGGAATATAATGATGATTATCAATAACAAAGAGCGTCTAATGCGTTATATGAAAGGTGTTTTTATTGGATTGCCTGTGTGGTATGTGATAGGTATCCTCATTACATTCTCTGATGAGTTTGGTAAGCGTTTTGGAATAAACAACATTGATCCCGGAAAAGCGATTATGTACCAGTATATTGCCATTGGCGCAGGTGATTTGAGTGCAGGACTACTGAGTAATTACCTCAAAAGCCGTAAAAAAGCTTTATTTACCTTCTATGGCATCTGTACATTCTTTATTATCTTGTTCTTTACGCAACATGGCGGAAGTGCAGATACAATGTATTTATTGATTGCTTGTCTTGGCTTTGGTTCAGGTATATCCGTATTGTATATTACAATGAGTGCTGAACAGTTTGGAACTAATCTACGCGCAACGACCGCCATTTCTATCCCTAATGTAGTTCGAGGGTTTCTGCCGTTGATGATTTTATTATTCAAGGGAATACGCTACCTCACCCATGATAATTATTTGCTTAGTGCTGAGATAGTAGGAGGCATTGTTATGCTGATGGCAGTTATTTCTGCATACTATACCAATGAAACCTTTGGACTAGATATGAATTTTATTGAGGAATAGGTAGGTAGCACTTTTTACTTACTGACATTTCGATGGCGATAAAAGTGTTTTCGTATATCTTTACTTTGCAGTCAAATCAATTTTATGTTAATAGAAACAATCATTCAAGAAATAAAACAACTTCCTTTGGACAAAAGGTTTTTTGTAATAGAGAAAACCTTAGAGTCAATAAAGAATGAAGAGGTTATATTGAAAAATACCACAAGGGTTGATGAAGGAATGGATAAAGCCAAATCTTATATGGTAAGCGAACAATCATTGTCTAAAGATTGGCTTTCGGAAGAAGATAGCCGTTGGGATACTGTTTTTAAATAATTAACTACTGAAGATGTACAAACAAGGCGATATTCTAGTAGTTAGATTTCCATTTACTGACGGCTCTGAGTTCAAGAAAAGACCTGCTTTGGTTATTTCAAATAATATTGTCAATCAAACTGGAGATTATTTATTGGTGCAGATTACTTCTAAAATAAATACTGATGAGCTTTCTGTTCAGATTGAAGACCAAGATGTAATTGAGTCTCTTCCATTAAAAAGTTTTATTCGGATACATAAGATATTTACAGTAAGTGAAAGACTGATACTTTCAAAAGTAACTTCCGTACAATCCAGTTTTTTAAGCAACCTAAGAGATTATTTTCTTGATATAATCAATCTTGAATAAGCTGTCCCCCTAATTTTCTATTACTAATCTTTATTTTGCTTTATGAATGAATCAAACAAATCAATCTTTACACTCGCAATAGTTGTTGCTGCACTAGGCTATTTCGTTGATATCTACGACCTGCTTCTATTTGGTATCATCCGCAAGCCTAGTCTTATCTCTCTTGGGCTGTCTTCCGAACAAGTATTAACAGAGGGAGAGAGGATTATCAGTATTCAGATGATTGGGTTGCTGATTGGTGGGTTTGTGTGGGGCATTATGGGGGATAAAAAAGGAAGATTGAGTGTTCTTTTTGGTTCCATTATGTTGTATTCGTTGGCAAATATTGCTAACGGGTTAGTTACTAATGTTAATCAATATGCTTGGTGTCGATTTATTGCAGGTATCGGACTAGCAGGGGAGTTAGGTGCAGGGATAACGCTGGTAAGTGAATTAGTGCCGAAAGAAAAAAGAGGCATTGCCACCTCTCTAGTGGCGGGTGTTGGTCTTACAGGGGCGGTGTTTGCTTACTTCATGAAACAAACTATACACGACTGGCGTTGGTGTTACTACATCGGTGGTGGGATGGGCTTCTTACTTTTACTATTAAGGGTTTCTGTCTTTGAAAGCGGAATGTACACTTCTGTAAAAGAAAGTAATGTTTCTAAAGGGAATATATTTATGTTATTCAATAACTGGGAGCGCTTTATCTGCTATGTAAAATGCATTGCCATCGGATTACCCAACTGGTTTGTAATAGGTGTACTGATAAGTTTTTCGGATAAGTTTGCTGCAGTATTAGGTGTGAAAGAAGCTGTAGATCCCGGTAAGTCTATTATGATTGCCTATATAGGAATATCCGTAGGGGATGTTTTGATTGGCTTCATCAGTCAGTGGTTAAAGAGTAGGAAGAAGGCATTATATATTTTTTATGGACTAACAATTTTGTTTGTGATGATGTTCCTACACCAAACAGCAGCTACTGTAAACAGTATCTATTGGATCTGCTTAGGATTAGGATTCGCCACAGGTTTCTGGGCTATTTTTGTCACAATGGGGGCTGAACAATTTGGGACTAACCTACGTGCTACGGCAGCTACAACTATTCCCAATATAGTTAGAGGCACATTGCCACTGATTATCTTTCTATTTAAATACTTGCGGGAGGCTACCAACTTCATTACAGGGGCTGCCATCACAGGTACAATTTGTATCACAATAGGACTTACTGCTGTATACTTTAGTAAAGAAACTTTCGGGAAGGACTTAGATTTTATTGAACTGTAATCTTCTCTTCTTTGTTTACAAAACATAACTATTAAAACGCATTGATTATATATGGAAACAACAAATGAAAATAATTTGGAAGTATCTTCTTTAGAAACCCCCAAAAAGACAAAAGTGCTTATTATCAGGTTCTCCTCTATCGGAGATATTGTTTTGTGCAGCCCTGTCATTCGTTGTGTCAAACAACAAATCCCAGATGTTGAAGTACATTTTCTAACGCGCAATTCATTTAAAGCCGTCACGGAAGCTAATCCTTATGTAGATAGATTCTTTTATTTCAATAATAACCTAGATAAATTAATCAGTCAGCTTGAAGAAGAGAAGTATGACTATATTATCGATTTACACAAGAACTTCCGTACAAATAAAATAAAGCTAGCTTTAAACTGTAAAGCTTTTACGTATAAAAAGGAGTCAGTAGCAAAGTTCTTTCTGACGAAGTTTCACATCAACTTGATGAGTGGAAGGCACATTACGGATAGAAGTTTAGATACAGTAGCCTCACTAGGTGTAAAGAATGATGGTAGAGGGTTAGACTATTTTCTTCCGGAGCATCTTAAAGTCTCATTAGATGATTTGCCTGCTCAACACAGGTTTGGTTATATTGCTATTGTAATTGGAGCCTCTTGTTATACCAAAAAGCTGCCTGTTGTAAGGCTTCAAAAGCTTTGTCAGTTAATTGAATATCCCATAGTATTAATCGGAGGGAAAGAAGATATAAAAGAAGCAAAAGCAATTGCTGAGGTGGATCCGTATAAGATATATGATGCTTGCGGGAAGTTTAGTTTGCATGAGTCTGCCTGGTTGGTTAAGCAGGCTAAACTGGTTATATCCCATGATACAGGGTTACAATATGTAGCCAGTGCCTTCAATAAGAAAATACTGGCAATATGGGGAGGGACATCACCTAAACTAGACGTAGAACCTTATTATCCTGCAAGTAATGCTACCATTATGCACCACAACTTTGTTGTACCTAAACTTCTTTGTCAACCTTGCAGTAACTATGGTAGTAACAAATGTCCTAAAGGGCATTTTAAATGCATGAAGAACCAAGACTTGAATAAAATTGCTGACATTGCAATGCTGAGTATAAGGTAAAAATAATGGTATAAAAGGTAGGGAGATGGGAGAGAAGCGTTTATCTCATTATCTGAAACTTGCCACTTTCCTCAATGTTACCTGTGGCATCCTTCAACTGGTAAATGTAAAGTCCTCTGTATAGGTTTTCTACAGGGATGGTTATTTTGCTGCCGTTAACTGCTTGGCTGTATACTTTCTTGCCAAGGAAGTTGTAAATCTGTATGGTATAAGACTCACTAACGTTTCTGAATTCGAAGCTAATGTAAGAAGAAGCTGGGTTAGGGTAGAAGCGATATACTTTTATCGGACCATCATAGTCTGTAGGCAATCCTTTAGCGACTACTTTGGAGCCGGTGCAGAATGACAACAATAAAATGATTAAGTATATTTTTTTCATCAGAAACAATATCTATTGCGAATGTAGGGATACATTTTGATATAATACAAACTTTATATAAAAAATTAGCATTTCCTATTTATTTAAGGGGCATCCTTCGTAACTTCTCAGGAGTCA
>CANGFK010000310.1 GCA_947452925.1 Chitinophagaceae bacterium
TAAAAATTGACAGGAGAAAAAATGTGAGATTGGGGGGCAAGCTGGCAACAGATATATTTTTGAAATTAGGCGCACAATTATCATAAATTAAAAAAGAAAATGGAAGTACTAAAGGAAAGGTTTAAAGCAAAAGCAGATGCGGCAAACATTGAAATTAAAGAATTACTTAAAGAACACGGAGGAAAGAAAATTGGAGAGGTTACACTAGGTCAAGCATATCAAGGTATGCGAGGCATAACAGGGATGATTACCGAAACTAGTTTATTGGATGCGCAAGAAGGTATCAGATTCAGGGGATACTCAATCCCTGAGTTACAAGAGAAACTACCAAAAGCAGTTGAAGGTGGTCAACCACTTCCAGAAGGATTATTCTATTTGATGCTTATTGGAGAATTGCCTACTGAAGCCGACGTGGAAATGGTAACTGATTTGTTGCAACGTCGTAGCCATGTGCCCAACCATGTTTTTGCTGCCATTGATGCACTTCCAATGACTACTCACCCAATGACCATGTTTGTTGTTGGTGTGATGGCATTGCAAACTGAAGGAGAATTTTCCAAGGCTTACGCAAGAGGTTTGAATAAAAAAGATTATTGGAGTCTTACCTACGATGACACGATGGACTTGATTGCCCGTTTGCCTCGTATTGCTGCCTATATATACAGAAGGAAATATAAAAACAGTGAACACATCAATCCAAAAGGTTTGTTTGACTGGTCTGGAAACTTGGCTCACATGCTTGGTTATAGTGATGAAGGATTCAAGGAATTGATGCGCTTATACATGACCATTCATGCTGATCATGAAGGAGGAAACGTATCTGCACACACCACCCACTTAGTTGGTAGTGCTTTGAGTGATCCTTATCTTAGTTATGCTGCTGGTATGAATGGTCTTGCTGGTCCGTTACATGGTCTTGCCAATCAGGAAGTTATCAAATGGATATTTGATATGCAAGCAGAATTGGGAACCGATTTGCCTGCCAGAGAGCAAATTGCTAAATATGTAGAAGATACTTTGAATGCAGGTAAAGTTGTTCCAGGATATGGTCACGCCGTTCTTCGTAAGACAGATCCTCGTTTTACTGCTCAAATGGAATTTGGTAAGAAATATATGCCAGAAGACAAATCTTGTCGTACCGTTTGGAATATATATGAAGTAGTACCTCCGATTCTACAATCATTAGGCAAGATTAAAAATCCTTGGCCAAACGTAGATGCACACAGTGGCGCCTTATTGGTACACTACGGAATGGTAGAGTATGAATTCTATACAGTTTTATTTGCGGTAAGCCGTTCATTGGGTGTATTAGCAAGTCTTTGTTGGGACAGAGCTTTAGGTTTCCCATTGGAGAGACCAAAGAGTGTGACCACAGACGCTGTGAAGAAATGGTTGAACGGAGAAGGAGAAATCTGGGATTAATTATTCATTCATACATTATATTCATTTCAAGTGCCTCAGTATTATACTGGGGCACTTTTATTTATTATATTTTTTTTGCGGAGCATTATATACGATAAGAGACTATTTTAATGCATTATGTGATTAATAAATCAATATGCTATTAATATAGTTTATTCAATACATAAGAAAGTATATTCAAATATAGAATTCAATCTCTAATTTGCACCCCGAAACAAACGTTGTTCGCCATGCTTTTATTAGGAATAGATATTGGGACCTCTTCAATTAAAGCTGCAATTGTAGATGCAACTACACAACAGACAATTGTAACTGCTCAATATCCCGAAACAGAAACTCCTATTACCTCTTTACAGAACGGTTGGGCAGAACAAAGTCCAGAAATGTGGTGGCAACATGTTCAACAAGCTATTCTAAAAGCAAATGCTTCTGGCACATACAATCCAAAAGATATTGCTGCAATTGGCATAGCCTATCAGATGCATGGATTGGTTTGTGTAGATAAAAATCAGCAAGTATTAAGAGATAGTATTATCTGGTGTGATAGCCGTGCAGTTCCTTATGGCAATAAAGCTTTTGAATCGATTGGAGAAGAAAAATGCTTGTCTCATTTATTAAACTCTCCTGGCAACTTCACTGCCAGCAAACTTGCTTGGGTAAAGGAAAATGAGCCCCATATCTATGAGCAGATAGACAAGATTATGCTACCGGGCGATTTTATTGCTATGAAACTTACGGGGACCATCACCACCTCTGCATCTGCTTTATCAGAAGGCGTATTCTGGGACTTTAAAAACAAGGAACTTTCTAAAGATGTGATGAACTATTATGGTTTTAGTTCCAATATCATCCCGGAAATTAAGGACGTATTTACAGAACACGGATTGTTGGGTAAGGAAATAGCGGAAAGCTTATCTCTCTCAGCTAATATACCAGTTACTTATAAAGCAGGTGATCAACCTAATAATGCATTGTCATTAAATGTATTGCAACCAGGCGAAGTCGCCGCTACAGCAGGTACTTCTGGTGTAATCTATGGTGTTGGTGATACTTTGAGTTACGATAAACAAAGCCGCATCAACAGTTTTGCACATGTAAATCATACTGCTACAGAAACCAGAATCGGAACTTTATTATGTATAAATGGTACAGGTATTGCCAATAGTTTCACCCGTAAATTGTTGGCTGCCGATAAAACCTATCCATTAATCAATGAAGCTGCAAAGCAAGTTCCTATCGGCTCAGAAGGCTTGTCTGTTTTGCCTTTTGGAAATGGTGCCGAAAGAATATTCAATAATAAAACAGTAGGAGCTCATTACCAGAATATTAATTTCAACATTCACACCGAAGCACACATTTTTAGGGCTGTTCAAGAAGGAATTGCTTTTTCTTTTAGGTATGGATTAGACATTATGAAAGAAAATGGTATCACTCCATCAGTTATACGGGCGGGTAAAGCAAATCTGTTTTTGAGTGATGTATTTATCAGTGCATTTGTAAACGCTACAAATGTGCCTGTGGAATTATATCAGGTGGATGGTAGTGTTGGTGCGGCAAAGGGTGCTGGAATCGGAGCAAAAATATTTGCATCAGAAAGAGAAGCGTTTTCCAATGCAAAGCCTTTAGATCTGATTGAACCTACTGTTCATACTGCTTATAATGATGAATATGAGGTTTGGAAAGCATTGTTGCAGAGGCAATTAGGCAAGTAGAGAAAGTGCCACAAGGACATAAAGAAGCAAGAAGTAAAGTAAAGTAAAGAAGGAGTTTTACTATTTAAATAAGTTCAATTATTAATTAACAATTATCAATTAGAGAAATGAGTACAGTAATCACAGGGGAAAAAGAATTCTTCAAGGGTATTGGTCAGGTGAAATTCGAAGGACTAGGGAGTGACAATCCACTAGCTTTCCGTTGGTATGATGAAAATAGAATTGTAGCAGGTAAGCCATTGAAAGAGCATTTGCGTTATGCTTGTGCCTATTGGCATAGCTTCTGCGGCAGTGGTGCAGATCCTTTTGGCGAAGCGACTCATTTGTTTCCATGGAGCGTAAAAGCTGATCCAGTTGAAAGAGCAAAAGATAAAATGGATGCTGCATTTGAGTTCATTACCAAAATGAATATTCCTTTCTATTGTTTTCATGATGTTGACGTAGTTGATTATGGCAATGACATCGTAGAAAACGAAAGACGTCTGCAAGCATTAGTGGCTTATGCTAAAGAAAAGCAAGCTGCTAGTGGTGTTAAGCTTTTGTGGGGTACTGCAAACCTGTTTTCTAATAGAAGATACATGAATGGTGCTTCTACTAATCCAGATTTTCATGTGGTTGCACACGGTGGTGCACAAGTGAAAGCTGCTATTGATGCAACTATAGAATTAGGCGGTAGCGGATATACTTTCTGGGGAGGTAGAGAAGGATATATGAGCTTGTTGAACACAGATATGAAGCGTGAACAAGAGCATTTTGCTAAATTCTTGCATGCATCAAAAGATTATGCTAGAGCTAACGGCTTTAAAGGGGTATTTTTCATAGAGCCAAAGCCTTGTGAGCCAAGTAAACACCAATATGACTATGATAGCGAAACTGTAATTGGTTTCTTGCGTAAGTTCGATTTATTGAATGATTTTAAATTGAACCTAGAAGTTAACCACGCTACTTTGGCGGGTCATACCTTCCAACATGAAGTACAGGTTGCGGTTGACAATAACATGCTTGGAAGCATGGATGCTAACAGAGGTGACTATCAGAATGGCTGGGATACCGATCAGTTCCCTAATAATATCAATGAACTGGTAGAAACAATGTTGCCTGTTTTAGAAGGCGGCGGATTGCAAGGTGGTGGTATCAATTTCGATGCTAAAATCAGAAGAAACAGTACCGATCCTGCTGACTTGTTCTATGCACACGTTGGTGGTATGGACATTTTTGCCAGAGCATTGATTGTTGCTGATGAAATCTTGAACAAATCTGATTACAAGAAGATTCGTGCAGACAGATATGCTTCTTTCAACAGCGGAGAA
>CANGFK010000311.1 GCA_947452925.1 Chitinophagaceae bacterium
GATTTGACAACTTTTTAAAAGTTGTCAAATCTGTTCAAAAACCAAAACCAAACATACAGTACAGTGCAGTCACTACGTGGGGTGGGGCTGCACTTTTTTGTTATAAGCTAAATCTTGATGTCTTTATAGAATTGCCCCACTTGCATGCGCCACCATCTATACTGTCATCCATTAATAGTTCACACCAGCCTCAACACCTAATGCATTTTATGCCTGATATGGCTATCCTGCCTTCAATTGTCCCCCGATGCAATTAGACAAAGTCGATAAATCAGCTAATTATCAAAGGTTTAATATTTTATTGTACATCGTTGAGGCTAAATAATTTATGTTTGTGGACTCTTTAGAGGTAACAATGATAAAATGCGCTCGTTTTCTTTTGTGGATAGTGGCACTCTTCTGTGCAACAAACGCTGTGGTGAATGCGCAACCCTTTTCTACCGTCAACCTCAATGGTAAGAAGCCCTCTCAATATTCTGAACGTGTATTGATCTCCGAAAAGTCTGGTGAGACAGGGTTCTCCAAATCGAAGCATTTCTTCCAAAATATGTTCACTCATTTCAACTATGAGTTCAACATAGAACAAAAGGTAAATGAAATAATAGAGCGTGCCAAGTTGCTTCACAAAGATGACTACACCCAATTACTTCCTTTCTACAACTACAGCTTCGATGATACCAAGAATGAAAAGGTTCAGATAGACTCCATCATGTACAAAGTGGCTGCGGGTGTGCTGTTGCACGATTTGCGGAATGATTGGGTAGATAATATCTATATGCTGATGGGACGCACCTTCTTGTTGAAGCACGACTTCGACTCGGCAGGCTACGTTTTTCAGTATGTAAACTATGC
Organism: Chitinophagaceae bacterium; assembly: GCA_947452925.1. Taxonomy (GTDB): domain Bacteria; phylum Bacteroidota; class Bacteroidia; order Chitinophagales; family Chitinophagaceae; genus Parasediminibacterium. Next base: position 853 of record CANGFK010000311.1, read on the forward strand.
TTGGGCACCCAAAGAAGATGGATATGATATACCTATTGGTAGTAATATCAGTAATGATAAAGGGATTTTTACCATCTCCACCATCGAACGGAAAAAGGAAATTAACTATAAACTGAGGTTACAGACAGCGCCAAGCCGTAATGAAAGTTTTCTTTGGCGAACCCGCACTTATCTGGAGCAAGACAGGATTGCAAAAGCAGATGCATTGATGGCGATTTTGAAGGCGGATGTTTATTTCCCAGAAAGATTGCAGACGCCATTGCACGAAATGCAATCCTTATCCTACTACAAAAAACACCAGTGGGATAGTTCTGCCTTTCATTTGATGAAGGCGCTAGATGATGCAGATGGTCCTTTAGAAACAGCCCGTTGGGAGTATCTGATTGCGCAGATGCTGCACCTTGCTGGTGACAATGACTCCCTTTCTGCTAAATATTTCGAGAGAAGTATTGTACATACAACCGACCCGTTGATGGAGGTATTTGCAAGGCTTAACCTAGTCGATTTGCACAGCCAGGATAAAGGGTATACACTTCAGAACAGTATTGATGAATTGTATAGAATGGCTCGAAAAGATAAGTTTGCCAATTATAGAGATGTCATTTACTACGTAGCTGGTAAGTTGGAAAGGCAAAATAACAACAATACGGCTGCCATCAATTCTTTACAGAAGAGCCTTAAGTTCTATAACCCTGATAATGCAGACCAGAAACAAAAGACCTTCTTGCTGTTGGCAGATACTTACTTTGACAACAAAGATTACAGGCACTCTCATGATTATTATGATAGTATTGTTGGGTTGACAGCAATGAACTCCATTGATTCTGGCAGGGTTGCAGATCGCAAACCTTCACTGAAATTGATTGCAGAGAACCTGGATAAAATAGATAAGCAGGATAGTTTGCAAAGAGTGGCTAGCATGAGCGATGCCGAAAGGCGTTCTTTGATAAAGAAAGTATTGAAAAGATTGCGTAAAGAACAAGGTATTAAAGAAGAAGAGGCAATTGACTTTGGTATTGATGATGTACAGTCCAATACGCCAACCACTTTGTTCTCTAGTACACCAGGAGAATTTTATTTCAATAATCCACAATTGGTAGCATCGGGTGCAAGGGAGTTTAAAGCTAAGTGGGGAAGCAGACCCAATGCGGATAACTGGAGACGCCAAGGGGCCTTTAACAAGCCACCACCGCCACCGGTTAATCCAGATGCTACACCTGGAGATATGGGTATGGTGGCAGGAAGCGATGTGGTGGACGACACCAAGCCTGCTGTAGATAAACCAGTTGTGGACAGCGACAAAGTAGAATTGACCTATGAAGGATTGATGCGCTTTGTGCCGTTACGTCCCGAACAAAAAGCGAAGTCTGATAGCCTCATTGCCAAAGCGATGTTTAACAATGGAGTCATCTTTCAAAACAACCTGCGTGAGTATCTGGCAGCTATCTATTCGTATGAACCTTTTGTGAAGCGTTACCCTGAACATAAAGATGTTGAGAAAGCTACCTACAACCTCATTTTTTGCTACCACCAACTGGGGTTGGAGTATCTGGCAGATTCAATTGGAAATTACCTTAAATCAAGTTATCCAAAAGGAGCTTTTACCGCCGATCTGTTGAACCCCCACAAAAAGGACATAGTAGCTGATGATACTACATTGGTCTATCAAAAGATATATGATCAGTTTGTGGAAGAAAAATATGATGAAGCAAAAGTGGCTAAAGATTCAGCCGACAAAAAATACGGCACATCGCATTGGACGCCTCAGTTGTTATTGATAGAATCTGTGCACTACATCAAGCAAGAAGATGACTTTAAGGCAATAAACAAATTGGAACTTGCTAAAGCAAAGGTGCCGAATACGCCATTGGCTGAGAAAGCACAACGTATGATTGACTACTTACGTTTGAGGGCGAAGCATAGAGCCGATAGTCTGGCTGCCATTGTTTATGCACAACACATAAAAGATAGTTTGTCTCATATCAATTATGATTCTTTACGCATGGTTTCTATGCTTGAAGCTGCAAGGAAACAACATATTGCAGATTCTCTTTGGAAGATTCATGTTGCAGATTCAATTGGCAAAACAAGAATTGCGGGTGCACTGGATAAGCAACACCTGGCAGACTCTTTAAGAAAGGCTTTCATAGCTGATTCGCTGAGAAGAGCTCATACACTAGATTCGCTCAATCGACTCAGAATTGCTGAATCACTCCGAAAACAACATATTGCCGATTCATTGCGGCAAGCTAGTCTGGCAGAGTCACTCCGTAAACAACATATTGCGGACTCTCTACGGAAAGCTTCATTGGCACAGTCACTCAGAAAGCAACATCTGGCAGATTCATTGCGTAATTCAGCATTGCAGGAATCTCTACGTAAACAGCATATTGCTGATTCGCTACGCAATGCTGCTTTGGCAGAAGCCCTACGGCAGAAGCATATTGCCGATTCGTTGAGGAAGGCTAGCCTGGCCAATGCTTCGGGCAAAGACAAGCATACGCTTGACTCATTAAATAAGTTGAGAATGGCGGAGGCAATCAGGCGTGCAAAAGTGGCGGACTCCTTGCGAAGGGCTAATAACAGTGCGGATACTTCTTTTATTTTCGAACCTGATGAGCCGCACTATGCTACTATCCAACTGGATGATGTGATGAAGGTCTTTATTAATAATGCAACTGATGCATTTAGTAAGTTCAACAAGCGAACTTTCAAAGATGATATTGAGATTTATTCCAACAAGATAAATGACAGATATTCATTCATTTATTTCGGACCTTTTGTCAATGCACAGGCTGCTATAGATTATGAGAATAAAATCAGGCCTTATGTATCCAAGATAATTATTCCTTGGTTACCAAAGAGTCGATTCAGGTATAGTATCATAGACGAAAGAAACTTGCTGCTATTACAAGAGAATAAGAATGTGGATGGATATAATCAATTTTTGCACAAAGCATTACCAAATAAATTTTAAGTGAAAAAGAAGATGAATAGTAACAACATGAGTCGATCGGTATTGATGTTCTGGCGTATATTCTTCGGAATTATAGGGTTCATATTTCTCATTATACTAATGGCAGACTTTGGCTTATTGGGGGAGATGCCTTCTATAGCCGAATTAGAAAATCCTACCGCCAAACAATCTACTCAGGTGTATGCCCAAGATGGAACCCTGATGGGTAAATACTACCTGGAAGACCGTGTGAATGTGGAGTATAAGGACATTAGTAAGTTTGTGGTGAATGCCTTGGTTGCCACTGAAGATGAACGTTTCTATGACCATAGCGGTATTGATGGACGTTCTTTGATGCGGGCTTTCGCTTACCTTGGGAAACAAGGTGGAGCAAGTACTATCACGATGCAAACTGCCAAAAATCTTTTCACTAGCTACAAAAGAAACAAAGTAATCCGCTCCTTACAAAAGCTAAAGGAAGCAATTATTGCTATCAAGCTAGAACAAAACTTTACTAAAGACGAAATCATAACACTCTACCTCAATACGGTTCCCTTTGGCGACAATGTGTATGGTATCAGGAATGCATCTAAAACCTTCTTTCAGAAAGAGCCTGATAGGTTGACGGTA
>CANGFK010000312.1 GCA_947452925.1 Chitinophagaceae bacterium
CAAAGCAAATAATAATGAAAACAAGTTCTTGGTAAAGTATATGAAATCAGAAAAGGGAATGTTTAACTATAAGTTTCATATAGAAGGCTTTTTAAAAGTAGATAAAGGGAGTATTGATTCAAAAAACTCTTATACATACGTTTCAATGAATAGTGCGGTTACTAAGGATAAATACCTCATCATACCTGTGAACAAAGAGGGTTATTTTTCATCCGACATAGAGGATGATTCTATCGGAAGTATATCCATTATAAAAAGGGGACTCAAGGACAAGGTTATTCCTTTAAAATCAATTGATATTGAAACTAATAATGCTTATGCATTTGATTTGTGTAAGAAGAGAGAGGAAGTGGTTGCTAGCGTTTCTGTAAAAAATAAACAAAACATAAAAAGCCATGTAAGTATGTTGTCAGGTAATGCTGCAACAGTATATTTCGATTTCAACAAGAGTACTTTGAAGAAAGAAACTAAGTTGATGCTGAATGACGTGATTGATCGTTTCAGACAACAGAACAGCACTGATAGAGCAATTGTAGAAATAAATGGTTATGCTGATAAGAAAGGAAGTAAGGCTTACAACATGCATATAAGTAGAATGCGTTCTCTCGCTTGTAGAAATTATATGGAAAAGCATGGATTAAGGAATGTACTTATTAAGGTTAATGCCATGGGAAGCGACGTAGCTGCTTCAACCATTTCGGACAATAGTGAGGATTTGTATGACAATGATCAGAAGGATAGACGTGTTGAAATTATAGTTCATTCGGAGATGTATGCAGTAACCCTTTAAGTAGTATTATATTTTCGTTGTAATGTCTCAGGCTTGTTTCGGAGTAATATCTTTATGCCTTTCAACAACATTTTAGGGACTTGAATGGCTGAAATTGATAGTAATTAAGCGTTGTTGTAATTAAGCTACTACAGCGTATATGTTATTTATTATTCATGCCTTAAAATTGTGGGTTAATATTGATTAACAATGCTTTATATACGAAATAAAGAACTACTAATATTTATTTACTGACCTTAAAATGGGGGTAATTCACTCCATTTCTCCCATTCTTCCTAGCGTTTCTCGGTATTCTACAAATAATAATTTCAATGTTCAAGTCAATTTTCGGCTTTTAATTGGGATAATCTTATTTCTATCAGCGTAATTCTTTCTTCTTAAAGAGATGCAGTTAACTCTCCTGAACTTGCATGAACTTCTTAATATTTAAAAACAAAACCCCCACTTCAAAGTATATCTTGAAGTAGGGGTTTTAACCAAAAACCTATTACTTAATACTTACTACTGGATTAGTAGCGGTAAGCGTCTGTTTTGAATGGACCGTATTGTGGAATACCCAAGTAAGCTGCTTGCTCAGGTGTTAATTCATCCAACTCAACACCAATTTTAGCAAGGTGCAAACGAGCAACTTTCTCATCTAGGTGTTTAGGTAAAACATAAACCTTGTTTTCGTAAGCCGCGCTGTTAGTCCACAATTCAATCTGAGCCAAAGTTTGGTTACTGAATGAATTACTCATCACAAAACTTGGGTGACCAGTTGCACAACCAAGATTAACTAAACGTCCTTCAGCCAAGATGATTACATCTTTTCCTTCAATTTTATATAAATCTACTTGTGGCTTGATGGTATCTTTTGTGTGACCATAGTTTGTGTTCAACCAAGCCATATCTATTTCGATATCGAAGTGTCCAATGTTACAAACGATTGCCTTATCCTTCATTACACGGAAATGTTTTTCAGTGATCAAATCGCGACAACCAGATGCAGTAACAACAATGTCCGCTTCGGCAACAGCTTTAAGCATTGGCTTCACTTCAAAACCATCCATTGCAGCTTGTAAAGCGCAAATTGGATCGATTTCAGTAACGATAACACGGCAACCAGCACCCTTTAAGGAAGCAGCAGACCCTTTACCTACATCACCATAACTACCTACGACAGCTACTTTACCAGCCATCATCACATCGGTAGCACGACGGATAGAATCTACCAGACTCTCTTTACAACCGTATTTGTTATCGAATTTAGACTTAGTAACTGAGTCATTAACATTGATAGCAGGGATTGGTAAGGTACCGTGAGCCATACGCTCGTACAGACGATGTACCCCTGTAGTTGTTTCTTCGCTTAATCCTTTAATGTTAGCAACAAGTTCAGGATAAGTATCAAAAACCATATTGGTTAAGTCACCACCATCATCCAAAATCATGTTCAAAGGACGGTCTGCCCCACCAAAGAACAATGTTTGTTCGATACACCAATCAGCTTCTGCTTGAGATTGACCTTTCCAAGCGAAAACGCCGACACCTGCAGCAGCAATTGCAGCAGCAGCTTGGTCTTGAGTAGAGAAGATGTTGCAAGAACTCCACTTAACTTCAGCACCCAAAGCAACTAATGTTTCAATTAGAACCGCTGTTTGGATAGTCATGTGCAAGCAACCAGCAATTCTAGCACCTTTTAGTGGTTGGCTAGGACCATATTCGGCACGGATTGCCATCAAACCTGGCATTTCGGCTTCTGCCAAACGGATTTCTTTTCTTCCCCATTCAGCAAGGCTGATGTCTGCTACCTTGTAAGGCAACGCAAAATTGATAGATGATGTTAATGTTGACATATTTGTTATTATTTAGATTGCAAATGTATATTTGTAGAACAAAATAATATGTTATTGTTATTATTTGGAATAAAATAAGGCAATTTGGCTATTTAATAGAATATATATATAATTAATTATGGCAAAAGCACTTGCAAAAGAACAAACAACTACCGAGCAAATAAGTATCGATGATAAAGACCTGGCAATATTGAGTTTATTGCAGCGAAATGCAAAGATGACAGTGAAAGAAATTGCAGATTCGGTGCATTTGAGTACAACTCCTGTGCATGAACGCATTAAAAGGATGGAACAAAATGGGGTGATTAAGCAATATGCTACCTTGGTGGACCATGCAAAGGTGAAAAAAGGGTTGATGGTTATCTGTTATGTATCGTTGAGGCAACATGATAGGGTAGAAGGGGCTAAATTCATACAGCGGATACAAGAAATGAATGAAGTAATAGAGTGTTATAATATCTCTGGGGAGTTTGATTTCATGTTAAAGGTCGTTGCTGCGGACATGGATGATTATTACGACTTTCATGTGAACAAATTGAGTCAGGCAGAGAACATTGGGCACGTTCAAAGTGTGTTTGTGATGGGAATAATCAAGCAGACGCATGTAGTTATTTAAGTCATAAGTAGAAAGTCGTAAGTAATAAGTAAAGAAATGGTTACTGAAATTGAAAAGTCCCTATAAACAGCTAAGTTTACGGGGACTTTTTTTGTAAATAACGCTTACTTACGACTGTTTACTTGTACATTATCTCATAATATTCATCAGCCATTCTATTGCTGTCAAAAGCATAGCGCACATCATCCATACCTGTTTTAACAATGGAACGCCATTTGTCTTTATTATCATAGTAAGTAGGAACTATTTCATTTTCAAGTATTTCGTATAGTTTATTCAAATCATACTCATCTTGATCATGTACATTCATATTCTCATAATCTGCTTTTGGAACTACAAAGCCATTGATGCCATGTTTTACAAACTCTGGTATCCATCCATCATCCGTACTAAAGTTAACAGCACCATTCATTGCAGCAGTCATACCACTTGTTCCGCTTGCTTCACGAGGCACACGTGGGTTATTTAACCATACATCAGCTCCTTGTTTCAAACGGCGGCTCAAATACAATTCATAACCGATCAATACCGCAACATTCTTGTACTTCTTACTCAGATGAACTAAGTTATTGAAAGTGCCAATGGCAGGATAATCGAATGGGTAAGGCTTTCCTGCCCAAATAATTTGAACGGGATACTTTGGATTGTTCAATAATCGCTCAAAACGTTCCAAATCGTAGGTTAACATGTCAGCACGCTTGTAACCAGCAAAGCGTCTTGACCAAACTATCGTTAAAACGTTTGGATCGAATAGCTTACCTGTCTGATCGGCGACTATTTCGAAAGCACGTTTCTTCAGATACCATTTTCTATCGTCAATACCTGCATCTTCACCAGTTTCATTAAAGTGATACAATCTTTCATCTGCCCAATAAGTGTAGTTCTGTGCATTGGTGATGGCTGTAATATCACAAATACCTTCATATTTACCCCACATTTCTCTCGATACCACACCATGCAGTTGAGATACGCCATTTGCTTTGCGAGCAAAACGTAGCGCAGCAAGCGAATGGTTAAACTGATCATCAAATATGCCAGTAAGTCTTCTTACTTCATCAATATTCAATCCGCAGAAATAACCCATTTTGTGGCATAAGTAGATGTCGTGCTTCTCATTACCTGCTTCCTCGGGTGTATGGGTAGTAAAAACCAGTTTTTCTTTCAAAGCATGTACACTTCTAAACTTATTCA
>CANGFK010000313.1 GCA_947452925.1 Chitinophagaceae bacterium
AATCGGGCAAACAAACGACCGTACAACTAAAGGAACAAGCGATGTGGTATGGAGTTTAAAAGACATAAATTTTGAAATAAACCAAGGCGATGCCGTAGGAATTATTGGTAAGAATGGGGCCGGCAAGAGTACATTGTTGAAAGTATTGAGTCGTGTAACTACACCAACTACTGGTAGCTTTAAGGTAAAAGGACGTATTGCAAGCTTATTAGAGGTGGGTACAGGATTCCATCCGGAATTGACGGGAAAGGAAAATATTTATTTGAATGGGGCAATATTGGGTATGCGAAAGCATGAGATAAAAAAGCACTTTGATGCAATTGTCGATTTTTCGGGAGTAGAGCGATATATAGATACACCTGTAAAACGATATAGCAGTGGGATGTATGTACGACTTGCCTTTGCCGTGGCGGCACATTTGGAGAGTGAGATATTGATAGTAGATGAGGTATTGGCAGTAGGGGATGCAGAGTTTCAGAAGAAGTGTTTAGGTAAGATGGGGGAGGTAAGTAAAGGTGAAGGAAGAACTGTATTATTTGTAAGTCACAATATAGCATCTGTAAAAAAACTTTGTAATAAAGGAATATTTTTGGAGAATGGCACAATTAATCAGATTGGGGACATTGATAGAATTATTAATGCATATGTTGAAGAGAATCTTGGGTTAAATGTTATTAAAGAAACTCTTAAATCCAATGATGGGAGGGTTGAACTACAAACACCTTACTTTACGACATTAAGTGGTAAACCTGCTTCTTCAATTGCTGTTGGGGATGATTTATTTCTAAATTTTGATTTTAATTTCCTTTCGCCCATGACATCCATTAATCCAGGATTTGCTATCGTAAGATCCAGTAATGAGGAAAGGGTTTTTACATGTCATTTAAATGATGATTCAAATTTTAAATTTGATAAATTATTGGAAGGTTCTATAAGCTTTAGGACTAGAATAAATTTGCCTTCTTTAGCTCCGGGTTATTATCATATTATATTTGGGGTAAGAGATGAGAAGGATAAAGGAATCATTTATAGTGAAAAAAATGTGCGTCTTGAAATATGCAAAACTGAGGAGAGGGAAACAGGAAACGGTATACTTTGGCATACAACATCTTGGGAGATTTTAAAATAATTATTAGCATTAAAAAATAATTGTGAAAATTGCGATTTTAGGTAGTGGAATTTCTGGATTAAGTGTTGCTCAAATGCTAAATAAAGAGCATGAAATAACCGTTTACGAATTAAAACCAAAAATCGGGGGGCTTATTAAGTGTGAGAGAATTAATGATTGTCTATTTCATAAAGTAGGGGGACATGTCTTTAATGCTAAGAATCCAAAGGTACAAGAATGGTTTTGGTCTTTTTTTGATAAGGAAAATGAATTTATAAAAGCAAGACGTAATGCAAAAGTTTATTTTAATGGTCAGATAATAGGATATCCTATCGAAAATTATTTATATCTATTACCTCAAAATGATGTAGCTGATATATTGAATGAGTTACTTGGTTTGGAAAAATATAAAAAAAAGCTGCCTAATGACTATGAGAATTTTGAAGAATTTTTAAAAGGAAATTTCGGAGAAAAACTTTACAACTTATACTTTAATCCATATAATACAAAAATATGGAATACCGATCTTAGTCAAGTTCCAATGGAATGGCTTGAAGGTAAACTGCCAATGCCTTCTCTTAACGAAATTATTCTGAATAATGTATTACGAAAAGAAGAAGAGGATATGGTTCATTCTTATTTTTATTATCCAAAAGAAAATGGATCTCAATTTATTGTAGACCGTCTTTCAAAAGGGTTAAATATTATTACTAATTTCAATAGTGAAAATATTAAAGTAGATATAAATAATAAAATTGTTATTGAAAATTCTGAAGTTTTTGACAAGGTAATTTACACAGGCGATATTAGAAAATTGCCAATTTATTTTCGTTCAATAATGGAATCAAATAATTATTGGGATGAGATTCAAAGTCTAAAATCAAATGGCACTTCAAATTTATTCTGTGAAACTGATGATGGCAATATCTCATGGCTCTATCTTCCAGAGTCATTTACTAAAGCGCATAGAATAATTTATACTGGCAATTTTAGTGACTCTAATAATAGGGGAAGTAATAGAAAAACTTGCGTAGTAGAATTTTCCGGGAAAGTAAGTTATGAAACAATGCTTGATGAAATTAAGCTTTTGCCAGGTAACCTTAAAGCGTTATCTTATAATTATGAACCCAATTCATATATAATTCAAAGTAAGAATACTCGATCTGTTATTAAGGATTTAAAGGAAGTTCTGGAAATGAAAAATTTTTATCTACTTGGCCGGTTTGCTGAGTGGGAATATTATAATATGGATAAGGCAATTGAAGCAGCTCAAGCATTAAGTAAAAGAATATAATAATGAAAGAGGATAAAATTTCTATAATTGTACCTTCTTATAATCAAGGTAGTTATATTGAGAATGTAATTAAAAGTACTCTAAATCAAACTTATTCTGAATGGGAGTTAATTATTCAGGATGGAGCATCAAAAGATAATACTAAAGAAATTTGTGAGAAATATGCCCTCCTTGATAATAGAATTATTTTTTTTTCAGAACCAGATAAAGGATTTGCAGATGCAGTAAATAAAGCAATTGATAAAGCAACAGGTAAATGGGCAATCATACAAAGTTCGGACGACTTCTTTGCTTCCCCTTATGTTTTCGAGGAGATGTTGAATATTTCTAAACAGTTTAAAAGTTTGAAAATAATATCAGGAAGTGCTGTTGTGATAGATGATAACTTTAATCATTTAAAGACTGGTGATAAAAAAGAATCTATTGTTCATGCCGAATCTGTTTATACGCTTAAAGATAATTTCAGTCAGGGGGCAACCTTTTTTTTATTGGATCGAGCTAAAGAAATTGGTAAACTAGACCCTACAGTCGATATGGTTGCTGATACTGACTTTTGGATTAGATATTGTTGCTATTATCCTATTCATATTAATAGTATCTATCAAACTGCAAGAATCTGGTGTTGTGTTTTGATTCAACCTAATCAGAGGAGTGCAGTATTTTCGAATTTTTATTTGGGAAGGGCTAAGATGTCCATTAAACATTTGAGTGACTCTAATATAAAGTATACTGATGAGTTTAAAAGAAAGCAGGCGGATCAATTAATAGAGTCAGCTTTTTCGCATTTTAATCTGTATAATATTGATTTATCTCCATTAAAAAAAGTATACGAAAAATTTTACAATAAAACATATTTAAAACCAACACCTATTCGTCATTCTCCATTGAAAACCTGGGTAAAAAGAAAATTAGGTATTAAAATAAATGATCCTTCTTTTTATACTCCAAATAGTATTTCCGAGATTTATACGTCTAATAATAATAAAACAGGATACAATTATAAATGGTTTTAAGACCAAATAATTAATATAATTTAACATGTCTTTTGATACCCCAATTCTTTTTTTAGTATTTAATAGACCTGATGTAACAAAGATAGTTTTTGAAAAAATAAGAAAACAAAAGCCAAAGTATTTGTTCATTGCTGCAGATGGTCCAAGAATATTAAATAATGAGGATGAAGAAAATTGTCTCGCTGTTAAAGAAATTTTCAATGAAATAGATTGGGATTGCGAATTGAAAACACTTTACCGGATTGACAATCTTGGTTGCAAGAATGCAGTTAGTTCAGCAATAGATTGGTTTTTTGATCAGGTAGAAGAAGGTATAATTTTAGAAGACGATATCTTACCTGATGATTCTTTTTTCCCTTTTTGTTCTAAAATGCTTGAACATTACAGAAGCGATGAAAAAGTAATGCATATAAGTGGTTTTAACGTATGTGGTACCTGGAAAGAAAAAAAACAATCCTATCATTTTAGCTATTTTGGAGGTATTTGGGGATGGGCTAGTTGGCGAAGGGCATGGAAACATTACGATGTAAATATTTTAGATTGGAATGATAAACAACTGCAAAATAATATTTTAGAAAAATATTTCCCGAAAGAAATGAGAGTTGCTAGAAAAAATTTATATGATGATTTATATAATGGTAAAATAAATACCTGGGATTATCAATGGACTTTCGCAAGGTTGATTTATAACGGAATGAGTGTAATACCTTCTAAAAATCTTGTAATTAATATTGGATTTAATATAGATGCAACACATACAAGTGTTATGCCCGAATGGATTTTGAATCATTCTTTTTCTATGAAAATGCCAATGTCAATTCAAAGAAATGTAATTTGTGATAAAAAGTATGATGAAATACATTTAATGAAATCTTCTGGAATAAAAAATAGAAATTATTTGATGTTGAGTGTTCAAAAATATTTCAAAAATATTTATAATGAAATTAGAAATTCTTAACCCTCGTTCATATTTTGTAAAACCAAAATTATCTAAGTATGGTAAGATAAAACAATC
>CANGFK010000314.1 GCA_947452925.1 Chitinophagaceae bacterium
ATGCTATCATTAATTACGAAATTTATTTAGGTATCAGGGCTGTTACTGTAGATTTTGACCCTTATGCTAACAATAAAAAGAGAAAGCTTGTAGAATTTGACGACATCAATAGCGACAAGCCAGGAGCAGTAAAAGTGTTCTACAACTTAGGTCAGTCATATAGAATGCTAAACGACTATGAGAGTGCCGAAAAATGGTATGCCAAAGTACTTAAAGCTGGTAGTCCCAATTTGCCATTTGCTCGTCTGTGGCATGCACAATGTTTGAGAGCGCTTGGACATTATCAAAATGCAGAGAAGGAACTAAAGAAGTTTATTAAGGAAAACGACAAAGAAGAGAACAGAGAGTATATCCTGATTGCAAATAATGAGTTGAATAACATCAGCTACATCAGACAACAAACAGAAACAAGAAAGCCACCTGCTTATGCGTTACACAAACTAAAAGGAGATTTCAATCAGATAGAAGGTGCCTATGCACCGGTGCTCATCCATGATACTACCCTCCTATTCACATCTTCCCGGATAGTGGACACGGTGAACAAAGCAAGCAAAGTAAATTCTCATGTGAATCATTTGTTCTACAACACTATCAATCCAAACAGGGATTCAGTTATTGGAAAAGCTTCAATGGTAAAATTCCCATCCAGAACTGCTGCTAACGAAGGAACTCCAACCTTCTCCCCTGACGGCAACACCCTATACTTCACAAGATGGGAACCCATTAATGGTAATTCCAACTCTGCTATCTACATAAGTAAGAAAAAGAATGACAGCACTTGGGATGAACCCACTAAGTTGGGCGATTCTATCAATATAAAAGGTTATAACTCCAACCAGCCTTTTGTTACAGATGATGGCCAATATTTGTTGTATGCATCTGACAGACCCGATGGTATTGGTAAATATGATATCTGGGCTGCCCCATTAGATACTGCTGGTAAAGCAGGAACTCCATTTAACTTGAAAGAAATCAATACAAGAGAAGACGATAAAGCACCTTTCTATCATACCAACTCAAAAACATTGGTATTCTCTTCCAATGGAAGAATTGGAATGGGTGGCTTCGACTTGTATTCGGCTACAGGAGACATTACCTCCTTGCAAATGCCAATAAACTTGGGTGCTCCTATTAACTCCATCAAAGATGATAACTACTTCTTCAGCGCATCCAAAGATTCTTTGATGAAGAAAGTATATATCAGTTCTGACCGTAAATCGCAGTGTTGCCTAGAGATTTTTGCTGTAGAGAGACTACCAAAGAAAATCTTCAAACAAAAGATAGATGGTCTATTGTCTGATTCTGCTACTGGCAAACCAATCAGCAATGCTACAGTTACCGTAACTAACAAGTATGATAGTACTAAAAACAAAACTGTTGTTACTGGAACCGATGGTTTATTCTTGCTAAACATGAATGACTCTACTTCTAAGATTACCTTCAAAAGAAAAGGATACGAAGAATTGGTTCAGCCTTTTAAATACGACCCGGAAATCTACACCGATACGACTTTTATGGTGGAGGTTAGCTTGAAGAAGGCAAAGAAAATCTACTACAAACAACTCCTTACAGGTACTGTTGTTGATTGTGAGACAAAAAAACCTATTACAAAGGCTTACGTTACAGCCAGCAATCAGTTTGACACGACTAAGAACATCGTAGTAAGCAGCTTGAAAGATGGTGCTTTCTCCATCAGACTGAATGATTCTATCAATGCATTATGGTTTGAGAAGAAAGGTTACTATGACAAAGATGTCCGATTCAAATTGCCATCAGATTCTCTGGAAGCAGATACAACGTATAAGATTACTTATTGTATGTCTCAGTTCAGAGCAGAAGATCCTGACAATAAAGTGGAAATAATCAATGACCCACGAAAGGTATCAGATGTTGTAAGTACTATTAATAAGAGTGATTCTGTAACAATACATTTTGACTTCAATCAAACAATGCTTAGACCAGATGCTGTGGAGACATTGAACAAAATGCTATCTATCATGAAGACTTATCCAAGTATTTCTTTAGAACTAGATATTACAGGTCATACAGATGCTATTGGTTCTGAGGAAGTAAACATGAGAATAGGTAGAGAAAGAGCTATCGCTTGTTTGGACTACTTAATTTCTAAGGGAATAAATCAGTCTAGATTGAATCTTAAGTCTTACGGTAAGTCTAATCCTGTTGCTCCAGACTTCATCAACAAAAAAGATAACCCTGCAGGTAGGGCTAAAAATAGAAGGGTTGTGATGAAAGTAAAAGCTAGGATTGAAAACATTATTGATAAGAAATAACTAGCTCTTGATATTGAAAAGGGAAAGATTTGATTCACTCAAGTCTTTCCCTTTTTTATTTCAGATAACATACTTATAAACTAATGCTTGATGGCAAGTGTTACTCTCTAAAGATTAGTCATGAAAAATAAGATTGTAGTTGCGATAACGGGGGCTAGTGGTTCGGTCTATGCGAAAGTACTCCTGGACAAACTGATTCTTTTAAAGAATCAGTGGGAGGAAGTGAGCGTGGTGATGAGCAAAAACGCAAAGGAGGTATGGCAAACCGAATTGGGCAATGACCACTACAAAGATTATCCTGTAAGATACTTTGAGAAAACTGACTTCTCCGCCCCTTTTGCCTCCGGATCAGCCAGATACAATATTATGCTTGTTGCACCTTGTAGTATGGGCACGTTGGGAAGAATTGCCAATGGCATCAGTGACGACTTAGTAACGAGGGCTGCCGATGTAGTGCTGAAAGAAAGAAGGAAACTTTTACTGATGGTGCGAGACACCCCCTACAACCTCATTCACATCAAGAATATGGAAACAGTAACACTAGCCGGTGGTATCATCTGCCCCGCAACTCCCTCCTTTTATAGTTTACCAAAGACGATTGAAGAAGTTGCTGCCACTGTAGTAGACAGACTGCTGGACTTATCAGGATTGGATGTGAGTAGCTATAGATGGGGGAAGTAGTTATTAGATAGTAGATAGTAGATAGTAGTTATTAGATAGTAGATATTAGTTATTAGTTATTAGTTATTAGTTATTAGTTATTAGCATTTAAAACAGAAGTACTATCTACTATCTACTATCTACTATCTACTATCTACTATCTACTACCTACTATCTAATATCTACCGCTCCAGCCATTCTGCAATTGCATCTATCAGGTTAGTATTTTCTTTTTCTGTGCCGATGGTGATGCGCAGACAATCTTCACACAGTTTCACATTGCTTCTATCCCTCACCACAATGCCTTTGGTGAGCAGGAACTCATAAAGCTGATGCGCGTCTTTTATCTTTACTAATAAGAAATTAGCATCTGATGGATATACTTTTTCCACAGTAGGCACTTGATTCAATACATCGGCAAGGGCTTCACGCATAGCCACTATCTCGGTAATCATATCATTCACCTGCCCCACTTCTTCCAATGCTTTCAAGGCAAGTTCTTGCGTGGCCTGATTGATATTGTAAGGCGGTTTTGTCTTATTCATCACCGCAATAATCTCCTTGGAAGCAAATGCCATCCCCAAACGCAATGCAGCCAATCCCCAAGCTTTGCTGAAGGTTTGCAATACCACCAGGTTGGGGTACTCCCCTAGTTCCTGAATGAAGGTTTTCTGTTTGGCAAAGTTGATGTAGGCTTCATCAATCACCACCAAACCATTAAAGTTATTCAACACCATTTCAATGTCTGTTCTGTTCAACGAGTTACCAGTAGGGTTATTGGGTGAACAAAGCCAGATGAGCTTTGTGTTTTCGTCAATCAGTGTTTCTATGTGTGCTAGATTCAGTTGAAAATCATCCAAAAGCGGGGCAATACGCAGCGCTACATCATTGATGTTGGCACTCACCTGATACATTCCATAGGTAGGCGGGCAGATAATGACGTTATCCTTACCCGGGTTGCAGAAGCAACGATAGAGTAAATCGATACATTCATCGCTACCATTACCCAGAAATATATGTTCGGATGCAATACCTTTCACTTGACTCAGTGCTGCTTTCAGGGCATGTTGATGGGGATCGGGATAACGGTTATACCACTTGATGAGCGGACTGCCCAAACTGTTTTCGTTGGCATCTAAAAACACGTCTGCTTCGCCACTAAACTCATCTCTGGCAGAAGAATAAGCCACTAAGTTCTTGATATTTTCTCTTGTTATCTTGTTTAAATCAAACATAATCCCTGCTGTATTTTTCCTTATCGGCACGAAAATAAAGTTTAATGATAGAATAGACTGACTAAAGTTTGCAGCTGCTTATTCTGTGAGGGCAGAATTGAGGATGGAGAGTAAGTAAAAGCATCGTTTTTTGAAGGCTCGACCGTTGAAAGTTCAACCCACGACTGTTGAAGGCTCAACCCTCGACTGTTGAAGGTTCAACCCTCGACTGTTGAAGGTTCAACCCTCGACTGTTGAAG
>CANGFK010000315.1 GCA_947452925.1 Chitinophagaceae bacterium
AATAATTTCCCATGGTCTGTAACTACCCCTTCTTATACCAAATCGGTTCAACTGCCCTACAAACGTATTGCAGGTTTTCAGCAAGTGGAAAGGAATGATGTAGTCGTGTTTAATTTCCCTGCAGGAGATACGATTATCAACCTGCCTGATTATGGTAGTAAGCAACCTTATTATGATGTGTTGCGCTCGGTATACCGTGGAAATAGAGATGCTTTGATGGCAGAATTCCCTATTCTGGTTCATCCCTTCGATAAAACTGATAACTATATCAAGCGTTGTGTGGCTGTTGGTGGTGATGTTTTGCAAGTAAAAAAAGGAATACTTTACATCAACAATGCGCCTGCTTACAAACCTGTTGATGCTCAAACGGATTACCAACTTACGTTGTCTCAACCTTTTACAACAGAATTTCTTCAGAATGAATTAGGCATAAAGCTTTCTTTGGATGATGAACACAATGTACGCTTTAATAAAGATGGAGATTATGGTGAGGATAGCCCAGCCGGATTAAATTGTATGCTGAACCTGACGTTGGATAACTACAATAAAGTGAAGTCATTGCCAAACGTGAAGACTATCACTCCTTTATTGAAAGAAGGTGTTAATGATGATATGTTTCCGAATGACACCATCAATTGCAGGTGGGATGTAGATAATTATGGTCCTTTAGAGATTCCTAAGAAAGGAGAGATAATCACGCTTTCAGCAAAGAATATTTCATTGTACAGAAGACTGATTACCAATTATGAAGGCAATACGCTGGAAGAAGTAAATGGTAAGTTTGTCATCAACGGAAAAGAAACAAGTACCTACACTACCAAATACAACTACTACTGGATGATGGGTGATAACCGCCACCGTAGTCAGGATAGTCGTTATTGGGGCTTTGTGCCAGAAACGCATATAGTAGGTAAGGCTTCGTTGATATGGTTTAGCTGGAATGATGGTCCACGCTTTAAACGTATCTTTAAAAGTATCAAATAAATAAACTGAAACAACACAACTAAACAACAATAGACATGGGAAAATCAACAGAGAAATATACTTTTGAATATGAGGAATACAGTTCAGTAGACGATTTGTCCCCTGCTGATGCATTACTTGTTGAAGGAGCTAGAAAAGCAACCAAACTAGCGTATGCACCTTATTCAAACTTCCTGGTAGGCGCTTATGCTGAGCTTAATTCAGGAGCATTTGTGGTAGGTAGCAACCAGGAAAATGCTAGTTACCCTGTTGGAATCTGTGCCGAGCGTGCCCTGATGGCTTCTGCAGCTCAACTATTTCCCAATGAACCCATCAAAAGTATGGCCATCAGTTACCATCACCTCAATGGTAGCAGCAATATTCCACTAAGTCCTTGCGGCATGTGCAGACAAGCTTTGCAGGAATATGAAGGACGTGTACACCAGCCAATCAGGTTGCTGTTGAGCGGTCTTGAAGGAAAAGTATTAGTGGTAAGCAGGTCTAGTATGTTGTTGCCATTCTCTTTTAGTGGTGATGCATTGAAGTAACCTAAGCAATTATATCTAGTGCTTTCTTAGTAATGTTCCCCCAATAATACTTCTCATAAAAAGAAGCAGGCGTTTGAATTGGTGTCTTTAACTTTTCTATGACCTCAGCGGCAAAAGTCTCCCAGTCATTGTCTTTTACCACCACTAGTTTATTGCCACTTGCCGCTTTTTCGCAACCTACAGCCCCTGTTTCAGCAGAGATGACGGTTGTATTGAATCCAAGTGCTTCCACCAGTTTAGTTTTAATGCCTCCACCGCTAAGGATAGGATTGATGAAGATGTCTGCGGCCTTGAAGTATAGCTCTATATCTGGCACTAAGCCGGCATAGAGGATGTTCTGGTTGCTGTATTCTTTCAATTCATTTAAGTCCTCGGGCAATCCCTTTCCACAGATGATTATCTTGTATTTTAAATCACCCTTAAGCAATATCGGATTGATGTGTTGTACTATAGCCCGTACCGCATTGGCATTGGGAGCATAGCTTAACAGCCCATTGAATAAAATGATAGCTTCATCATTGTTAATGCCATGTAATTCTCTCACTGTGGCAGCACAAGCAGCTTTATCATCAGGAACTGCCGGAAGGGGCAATCCAAATGTGATGACATGACATTTGCTTGCTAGCAAGGAGAAGTTGGTAATCATATACTGTTTGTCTTCTTCAGAGATACAGAATACATAATCAGCCATTGTCAAAACCCACTTTTCATACCACATCAGTATCGGCCACCATTGCTTACCTACAGATTTAAAACGAAGGTATTCTACATTGTGTGTATGAACTATCAAAGGTATTTTGCAGCGCAACTTAATCAACCAGCCCAACCAGCCCATATAGGGATGCTCTAGCATCAGGTAGTTGATATGGTTGGAATTGATAAGGTTAGATAGTTTAAAAAACAGAGACAAGTCAAAGAATTTCAATAAGTTATTCTTCATCCAAGGAAGTAACTTATATTGCTTTACCAGACTTATATCATTTGCAGCTGTACTGATGACTGTAAGATCACATTGTGCGCCCAAGAACTCATTGAACTGAGCAATAGACTTCTGCCCGCCTGAAGAGTAGGGGAGTATTGAATAAGAAACAATGGATACTATCTTCTTCAATTATTGTAGAGTTTCTTGTTTGGGTAAAACAATGATGTAAATGAATGGAGCAAGCAGAAAGCTAAAAAACGAGGAAGCTGCAATGAGTTTATTGAAGAATGTGCCCATCAGGTTCTTCCAAGGCTTCTGGTAGTGCGTATCCCAGAAGCCTGGCTTGATGAGACATATTGTATTTCCAACTTCGGCCATCTGGTTGTGTACGCTAAATGGCAACAAGTTCTCAGCCCACACTCCATAATTCATATCGCAGGTATTGGTGTAATAATAATTTTTTGAGGGTATAATTCCTTTGTTCATGTAGTTGTCGACACAAGAATACACTTCGCTTCGCTCATAGCCACGCGTGCTTTTAGCTAATAATTTAAGCGTGTTATCATCTATAGAAGGGAAACTTGTTTTTATGAAATCGGTACGTTGTTGCAAGTAAATTTTTTCAAGCTTATTGTGTAACAACACATGCTGCAAATTCATTGCAGGATTGTTGAAATTGGCTGTTGTGGAAGAATAGACAATGGCTTTTGGTTGGTATTGATTTATCAACTTATAGTAGTCATCCAACTTATAAATGTGTTCTACAACATTACGAGAAGTGATTATGTCGCATACTATCCCTTTTTGTTTCAGGGTTATCAAGGTATCTTCAATATTTCCTACAATGTATTCATCCACATCTATGTTAATGGCTTGCGCCAACAGCTGTGCATTGTTTTTCCATTCTTCCAAGATGTCATTATGAATAACCTGCTTGCAGCCAATCATCTTCGCAAGAATATACAGACTACCCATACCTGCACCATAGTCCATGATTACAATATCCTTTACTTCTTTTTTACTTAGTGTAATACTTTCGTACAACAGGTGTGCACTTGTTTGAATGGAGAAGAACATTCGTTTGAAATGACTTCCCAAGAAGTATGTCTCTCCATGTTTAGTCAGTCCAAGCGCAGGTACATCGATTTGGTGCATCAATGTAAACAGCTGTTCTGATTTGGCTTGAAGCAGCAATCCCAATTCATCTTTATGCGGCAGGAATCTATCCATGTAGTTAATTATGAAATATAAAATATGAACTATTAAATTTGAGGAGAAAGTGGTACGATAGTACCGTACACTTCATATTTCTTATTTCATACTTCATATTTATTTATGCCTTGCTTTTCCACTCTTTCCATTCAAAAAATCCAAATACCAAAACCAGCAATACTGCGGCATAAGCGGCATATTTGGTTAGTTGTTCGCCTAAGCTTACCAAAGAAGGCTCAAACTTGAATTCAATCAAATGCTTACCTGCAGGTATTGGCATACCACGCAATACATAGTTCACCTTACAGTAATCAGATTTTTTACCATCAATGTAGGCGTTCCAACCCTGACTGTAATAGATTTCACTGAATACCGCAAACTGGTTGCTGGAAGCATTACTTTCATACTTGATATAATCGTTCTTATCCTCAATGAAATTGATGGAGGCAGTAGAGTCGAAAGCTGGTTGATTAACCACTATTGATTTGAAACTTTCATTAGCAAAAGCAGTCTTAGCAGGATCAAAATGATCTAATGAAGTCATCTCTTCGTTAGCATCTTTCACAAACTTCACTTCTTTCACCAACCAACAGTTACCCATCCTGTATGGATTAGGTATTGCCATAGTTTGTTTCGGATCTTTTTGATCCGGCACCACCACATACTTCATATTCAACATATTCAGCACTGGGAAACTGTCTTTCGCATTTGGATTGCTTGCCCAAGCCTGAATCTCTTTGTAAAGCTGAAACTCCATCAAATCAT
>CANGFK010000316.1 GCA_947452925.1 Chitinophagaceae bacterium
TCGCTACCACACTATATACAAATGCCCCCAAAAAGAATACGCCCTTACCTGTAAAACCATAACGGAAGGTTTCTATCAACCCACTCAACGGATTTAAAGTAATGTAAATCCTATATCGAGGAGGGGCAGCCGATAAAGGGCAAATGATGGGTGTGGCATACATCAGTAGTTGTATTCAAAAAGTCATCAAAAAGGTAAGACCACGGTATTTGGTAGTCAATGCCGATATTATCATTCCCAAACCCAAACCCAAACCTAAACCCAATATCGCCATTAACAAAATAATAAAAGGGAATAGCAACACATACAAATTGGAGTGCAATGGATGCCCTTGAAAGCCAAAATAAACCATCATACACAAAAACAAAAGAAACTGTATGGCAAATCTTACGAGGTTGGAAATGACAATACTGATTGGCATTATCAATCTAGGAAAATAGACCTTACCAAAAATGCTGGCATTATCCCTAAAAACAGAGGAGGACTTATTAAGACAATCCGAAAAATAGTTCCACGCTATGTTACCGGTAAGATAAAACAAGGGAGCAGGAATATCTTCTGTAGATATTTTTGCTAGCTTACTAAACACTATTGTAAACGTAATTGTAGTAAAAATGGGTTGTACAAAAAGACATACCGGACCAAAGATTGTTTGCTTGTAGAAAGAAACAAAGTCAACGAACCAATAGCATCAACAAATCACGATAATTCCATACATCCCTTCAAATGAAGATCGAACAGGTTATCGTGAGGTTTGATCTCCATATCCCATTCTTCAGATAAATTTATAGCATTCATATTTAATTTATTAAAAAATATCCAAAAAATATTAGCAGTAATCTACTATATAAGAAGTACGTGTTAGTTTATTATTTAAAGATTCCCTTAATCCAAGAGATAATTGATTTCGAATCTTCTTGTTCTATATCGCTAGTATAGCCATAGTTGTAAGAATAACCATATCCATAAGAATACCCATAATAGCCGCCATACAAATTACTTCCAGCGCCATATCCGCTATAATATGAAGAGACCCCTTTAGAGAGCGCATCGTTAACAACCAGGGCAATATTAGGCAATATTCCGTTTGTATATAATGAGTCTACAAAGGCAATATGAGATTTTAAAGTATACCTATGACGTACTATGTATAGGTTCAAGTCGCTATATTTACTCAACAACTTTGCATCGCTAACAAGACCCAAAGGGGCAGTATCTATTATAATATACTCAAATCTTTCTTTTAACTTGGTAAACATTTCCTCCATCTTATCTTCCGACATCAATAATTCAGCTGGATTAGGAGGAACAACACCAGAGGATATAAGAAATAGATTATCAACATTCTCTACAGGCTTAACAAGCTCCTCTATTTGATAATTGCCCGATAAAAAATTAGAAAGACCCACTTCATTCGGAATTCCCAGCAATTTTGAAATACGTGGTCTTCGAAGATCAAATTCAAGTACCAATGTTTTCTTTCCACTTCTAGCTAATGCTGTTGCTAGATTCATGCTAATGAAAGATTTCCCTTCACCTTTAACAGTTGAAGTTATTAAAAGAATTTTGGATGAAAGTTTCAGATTTAGGAAATACTGAAAATTAGTTACCAAGAGTCTCAATTGTTCAGATACCCTACCTCTAGAGTTTTGTAAAACTTCTTTACCGATAGAACTTTGATGTCCAATATCGCCAATTATAGGAATTGATGAGATTGCCTCGATATCTTTTTTTGTTATAATTTTATCATTAAGCATATCCTTAATGAATATGATTAGGATAGGAAAAGCCAACCCAAGTATAAAAGACAAAGAATAAATTACCGAACTTTGAGCGCCAATTGGCCCACTGCTTACTGCCTCATCCAACGGATTACTATTGCTTACCGCACTAGCTTTCGAAATCGCCGCCTCTTCTCTCTTTTCTAATAGGTACAAATAAAGCCTTTCTTTAATCTCTTGCTGCCTTTGAATATCTTGAAACTCTTTTTCTTTTCGGGGAATTGAATTTACTTCTGTAGTAACTTCATGATATTCATTGCTATTAAAAGCATACGAATTATGGAATTCATTTCTTATATTTTTTATGCTCTCTAATGTTTTAATCCTGATTTGATTTAGTTCAGATTCAATTGTACGAACCTGAATATTTCCTTCTGGCAGTGTCCTTAAAAGGAATTCTCGTTTTGATACATCATCATTGTAAGCTAAAACCAATTTAGACAATGTCATATCCTCAATCCCCAAATTAGAAGGTATTAGGTTAAACTTTCTTTTGGGGTTGTTAATATATTCAGATAGCATATCACATACTTGCATTTTAACTACTTTATCATTAATCTGCGTCTTTAATTGTTCCGATTTGCCCATTCCAAAACGCAATTGAGCTTTTAAATCAGGCGCATTATTCTTTTCTTGGAACTGGAGCAAACTATCTTCTACGGCACCTAAATCCTTCCCAATTCTATGCAACCTATCATCTACAAATTGAAGTGTATTATCTATTGTCTGGTTCTTTTCTTCAACATTTAAAAGAGAATACTCAAAAGCTAGGCTATTTAATATATCCTTACCCTTTTGAGCCGATGGATAATTGTATGTCAAGCTTAATATTGTTGCCTCTTTATTTAAGATACCAGATGTTATTCCGCCGGCAATTCTACTTGCTATCTGCTTAGATGGATACCATATACAGCTGTATTCATTCTTAATCTTACTAGGATTTACTTTAGCAAAATTTACTCTAAAACTTGCCCCATCACCTAAAGGAACGGTTTGATAATTATTGATGAACGTTACCTTTCCATGATTTATATAATATATTTTATTGCTTACACTACCTAATATTACTGTATGAACCTTTGAAGAATCGCTAATATTTTCGAAATACATAATTTGTGGGCTTTCCCTATCATATAATTCCAAATTCCTTGCTCTTCCTAGAAAATATATCTCTGTATTAAAGTTATTCTTTTCCACTACCCTTTTCATTAGGGCTACCTCTTTTATTATTTCTATTTCATTAGATAAATTAGGCCTACTTGAAAAAAAACCAAGTCCTAAGTCACCAGAATTTTTTCCATTTCCGCCCGAAGATTTTAGTAAAACTTTTATTGAACTTGTATAAATCGGCGTTTTAAAATACAAGAAAATATAAGTAAAAAATAAAAAAAAGATTATTGAAAATACAAAGAGAAATTTATAATTCCAATACTTGCCGATTACTTCTTTTACATTGACAGGAGAAACCTCAATTTTTACAGCTCCTTTATTAAGATATTCCTTACCCTTATCAGGTATATAATCATTATTTTCCATCCAGTTTATAATTTTAAAACATTCTTTAACAAGAACATAAATGAAACAACACTAAAGGCTAAACCAATCATTGAAATACGCTTTTGCGTATATACATCCAAGGACAATAACTTATTTACTGTAGCTTCAACATAAACAATGTCTCCTGGCTCAAGATAATAATAAGGTGAATTAAAAACCTCTTTGCTAGACAAATCAATTCGGCCAAACTCCCTTTTTCCACCTTTCTCCCTGACAATTAGTATATCCTCTCTCCTACCAGTATTAGATAAATCTAAGGCTTTACTAATCGCATCAAAAATTGTGTTTTTTCCATCTTGCAATGTTATATTGCCGGGTCTAGCAACATCTCCCAAAATTTTTATCGTGAAATTAGCATAAATAACAGATACAGCAGGCACAGTGAGATATTGTGTTAATTTTTGTTCTAGCAAACTTGCAACGCTATCAGTAGTAAGTCCCTCAACAAAGACACGACCGAGTTCTGGAAAAACAATTGTTCCCGAATTATCTATCAAGTAGCCTTGAGTTTCTGGGTCATTTGTAATACTAGTCATTGCAAACTGATTGGCAGCATCAACATTTAAGGCTGTGACGTATATCTTAATTCGATCTCCCTTACACAACTTGTGACGTTCGGGCGAATTAACAACCATTTGACTAGCTTTTGCACTATCAGATAGATATGAGTAGTGTTTAAAATACTTCGATGGAGTACAAGAACAAAAAAAGAAAGATATTACCAAAACAATTTTGAAGAAAAAAGCCAAACGGAGATAATTCATCGAAAAAAAATTTAATATTGGAGATACTAAGACTTACGGCTTCGCCACCTAAGTCACAGTAATAGTCTTAGTTATCTTTTACCCAAGGTCTATATTTTATCAAAAAAAGAAAATTAATTCAGTTAATCAAAAGGAAATAAAAACTAAATATTACCAAGGATTAGTAGTGTCTCTCTATCTCCCATAGAAAGCAGTTTATGTTGTGTTACTAATTGTTAAGGTCACGAAAATAGTAGTTTCATTCCAACAAACTATTATAAATATTGACTAATTTGACATTCTTTATAACTATGTTAATTAGTAA
>CANGFK010000317.1 GCA_947452925.1 Chitinophagaceae bacterium
CAAAACAAAGGTGTTCATGTTCTCTTCTCCTTGCAACCCATCTGGCGCTGTATACAGCAAAGCAGAATTGGAAGGACTAGTAGCTATTTTCAAGAAATATCCAAACATCATCATCCTTTCCGATGAGATTTATGAATATATCAACTTCGTTGGTGCACACGAAAGTATCGCTCAATACAGCGAGATAAAAGAACGTGTTGTTATCATCAATGGGTTGAGTAAAGGTTTTGCGATGACTGGTTGGAGATTGGGTTATATCGCTGCAAACACAACCATTGCTAAAGCTTGTGAGAAATTGCAAGGTCAGTTTACAAGTGGTACTTGTTCTATCACCCAGAAAGCTGGTGTGGTTGCATTGACTACCGATTTGAAACCAAGTTTCGAAATGACTGATGAGTTCGCTCGCAGAAGAGTAAGAACAATGGAATTGGTACGTGCAATCCCTGGTATCAAATGTTTCGAACCAGAAGGAGCTTTTTATATTTTCCCAGATGTAAGTAGCTATTATGGCAAAAGCGTTGGCGAAGAAGTCATTAAAAACTCTGCCGATTTCAGTATGTATTTGTTGAATACTGCGCACGTTTCAAGCGTGATGGGTGATGCTTTTGGCGAACCTAATTGCGTACGTTTCTCTTTTGCCAACAACATGGCAAACATCGAAAGAGCTTGGGCACGTATTTCAGATGCTCTAGCAAAATTGAAATAGTAGTCAATCTATAATGAAACAAAAAAGCCATCAGAACTTCTGATGGCTTTTTTTATGCCCACAATCTACTTTTTCAACCCCCTTCTCCCTCCCTCTTTACTTTCTTACTCCTATGCCTTATATCTTACGACTTAACCAGTAACCAGCAACTAATTATTTACCGATTGTTCTATCTGAATACTATTCAATGCCTTGGCAGAAGTTAAACTCGCTGGAGTCATCAATACAAAAGTGTAAATCTTC
The DNA here is from genome assembly GCA_947452925.1 of Chitinophagaceae bacterium. GTDB lineage: Bacteria > Bacteroidota > Bacteroidia > Chitinophagales > Chitinophagaceae > Parasediminibacterium. Next base: position 950 of record CANGFK010000317.1, read on the forward strand.
TGAGACACCAGCGTATCAGTCTCCTGTTTCAGATTGCTGGCAGTAGGTGAAGTAATGTATAAAGTGGTTGTATAGATACCCGAAGGAACTGTATTGAAATCTTGATAGCTACTGAAGCTTTCGTGATCCAGAAAGTTTCGGTTATTAAATATTAACGGTGTATTTCCCGGCGAAAAGAACTTGATGCCAATATAACTGAACCAGGCTTGTGTTCTGAAATCCATAATCCGTATCTGTGAATTTCCTATGGAAGGCGTCTTTAAATTGTCGGGCACTACAGATAAGAACCAACTGTAACCAATCCTGTAAACAAAGCAAGAATAGTATTTACCAGCTAATAAATTTACATTCTGGTTGATGATGGTGTCACTATTGAAAGTTACAATAATGTTGTTTGCCCCAACAACGCCTTCGGTGTAACTGAGCGGATAGTACTTTGCAATGCCCCCCAGATTATTGGTATTGTTGAGGGTGATGTACACATTGCCATAATCCATTACGTTGTAAAACATGATATTAGGAACACTTGAGTTGGTTTTAATCGTGTCTGTAGGATTGCTGTTGGTGCCATTACTCACCTGCTTGTAGCATGAAGAGAAAAGTGTTGGCAGTAATATTATTAAAAAAAGAAAGTATTTCATAATTATGTGTGGGTTATTGTCGTTATTGCTTGGGTATTGTAATAACACGAGATGCCGTACCCGTGCATCCTGTGCTGCCAATTGCTGTAAGCGTAACTATATAAGTTTGAGCGGATGATTGTTGCTGGTATGGGTGCGTAACATAAGTTGACGTTGTGGGAAGGGTAGCGCCATCGCCAAAACTCCAGTTGTAGCTAGAGGAAAGTGTCGACTTACTATTGAATGCATAAATATTGCTACCCGCATTAGGATTTGTTGCCACTGCGGTGAAGGCTGCCACAGGGGTATTGGCTGCTCCGACCAATTTGATAGAGAATGCTTTTGTAATTAATGAATTGCCACCCGAGTCTAGTTTTACAATCACCGAATAAGTACCTGCCTGTGCATAGATATTTGTAACAGAAGCAGGCCCAGATGTTATGGCTGTACTATTATCACCAAAGTACCACTCATAAGTTGCATTTTTAATTCTTCTGGAAGGTGTTGCCGTAAAACTTACTATAATATTCGTATCAATACATGGATTCTGTATTGTATCTGTTATAATGAGAGAATCTATTCCTTTTGGAGAACCTGTACTGGTGGTACCTCCTCCTGAAGTGTCACCTGTATTGGTTGGCGGCGTGTAAGTTGGTTTGGATGGGTCACTTGTATTGGTAGCAGGACCTGTGCTTCCGGTGGTGTTGGCATTACCTGTATTATCGATCTCCTGCGTGCAAGCAGTAGCAAATAATATCAGAAGTACTGATAACATCAAACGGGTATGAAATTTCATTTATAATTAATTACATTTTAGATAACTACTCTCCAGCACTCTTTATTGTGTCTGTTGATAAAAAAGAAAGCAAAAGTATAACGAAATGGGCGCTTGCAAATTAAGAAGCTATTTTATAGGGACTTTTGTTTAAGTGAACTCCTAATTGATATACCTCTTTGTTAACAACCTTATAGTCTTATTAACTAGCCTTTCTGTAGTATTGCATCAGAATGTTTGAGTTATGAAAATGATTGCTCCTTATTCTTCTATTTATAAATACTTGCTAGATCTTCTTTTGCTAGCATCTTCTATCCATACTCCTCCATGACTTTATGAGCTAATAGGCTAGAAAATTCTGTTTTATGGGGTTTTCGCCCAAAATGATGTCTGATACATCCGTGTTTATGTCTGATACACATCTGTTTATATCCGATACATCCGTGTTCATGTATGATACAGGTGTGTTTATATCCGATACAAGCGTGTTCATGTATGATACGGCTGTGTTTATATCCGATACAAGCGTGTTTATGTCTGATACGGCTGTGTTTATATCCGATACAAGCGTGTTCATATCTGATACAAGCGTGTTTATATCTGATACATCAAAGATTTTATTTGCAAATAATCATTTTTAATTAAAAAACATCTATTATGAACACTCGTCAAAACATTGAGTATTCAGTTTTTCAACAAGTATTGTTATTCTTGGCAACTTATACCAGTGCATTTGCTGGCAACACACAGTTGCTTGATGCCATCGGGAACTTTAAAGGATTTGTGACTGCTATCGACACCGTCTCTGGCAAGAAACAACCAAAGGCTAGTAAGCCTAAAACAAAAATGAAAAAAGACACAAGGAAAAGTGTGGTGAGTCAGATAGAAGCTGCCTGCTTGTTGGGATTGGAATGGGCAAAGTCAATGAAAAATGAGCAATTGATAAAGGATTTTACCATTACCGACAGTAGTTTTAGGGGTAAAATAAATGCGATGCTGATATTAGCAAATTACACTTATGGCGTGCTGAACACTAATAAAGTTGCCCTTATTGCTGCGACATCAATTACAGCGGCACAGCTAACGGCTATTAACACAGAGATAGCTTTATTGCAAACATTGCAGAAAGCACCTGCTGCGGCACGTTCTTCACAGAAGACAGTGACTGCTTTGTATAAGCCTGCATTTTTGGATGCAACTGCTGGTAAGGAAACACTGATAAACCTGATAAGAGGGGCATATACAATTGGCCCCAATGCAAATCTGCAACTGGTGACTGACCTTGATAATGCGCTTTTATTTGGTGGTAGTGTGCAGCATACCATATTGAAAGTTACTTTTTTAACGGCAGGAACAACAGTTGGGATTGAGGGTGCAATGATAACTATAACTGCACTGATGCGAGTTGGCGTGAGTAATATATTGGGTGTTGGACAGATAGCGGAGTTTAAGCCAGGAATATATCATGTGGCGTTTTCGGCTTTGGATCATATTTCTCAAACACAAATAATTACTATTGGTGCGGGTGAGAAAGTGGCTATGACAGTGGAATTGGTGGGGGCGTAGGAAGTTGTAAGTTGTAAGTTATAAGTTATAAGTTGTAAGGCATAAGGCATAAGGCATAAGGCATAGGAAGTTATAAGTTGTAAGTTATAAGTTATAAGTTGTAAGGCATTAGTAAAGCAAAGAAAGGGGGTTGAAAGTTGGAGGTTGTGAGACTGAAGGCTTTTGACCTTTTTTATTTATCTCTAAAGCCCTTTTCGACTGTCCAATTGTACAATTCCTTGGAAGATTACGCCTAGCTAGTTCATAAATGTTTGGTGCTATTGCATGACTCTGTCATGGACTTGCCGTTACTACAATCTAAATAAAGAAAGGGTATTACTAAACTAGCCCTGCTAGCGCACGTCACTCGCTAAAATCTACTAGGGCTAGCGCATCGCCTGTGGCGTGTGCATTCGCTAAGGTCATACGTTTAAGAAGCTACTCATTCAAACAATGGGTAGCTTTTTTACTATACTGCCAATAAACAAACTACTTTCGGA
>CANGFK010000318.1 GCA_947452925.1 Chitinophagaceae bacterium
TAAAGCCCAATGCCTTTTATACTGGCACTTGCAATGGGAATTATATACTTTCAAAAGGTTTAGAGACTTCTACAAGTTACAATATCGTTTATTCCGATGCAGCTTATGATAACCTAACCGGAAAGAATCAATGTAATTACCCAACAGATACTAGTCATGAGTTCTTCTATGGAATGAATTGTTCTAGTACGCCCTATATGTACATAAGCACAGGGTCTTGGTATCACCTAGTATACACCAACAATGGTAGTGTATCTAAATTTTACGTAAATGACAGTTTAATATCAACCGACAATCTCACTATTACCTTCAACAACAACGACATTTATCTCGGTAGATATTTTAGTCTCGCAAGTACCCCCTATTGGTTCAATGGCGTTTTAGACGATATACGCATCTACAATAGAGCTATTGATAGTAGTGAAGTGAGGGAATTATATACTGCCCCCAACCCTGCTCCCACCAAGCCACCCGTTGTTGATTCTACCAATAAGTGCGATGCTCAACTGGTACTTACAGCATCTGCTTCTAATAAACTCTTCCAGACATCTGCCTTTCTGAATGACCCCAATGCGGGTCCTAACGGTGATACCTCTGGTACTGAGCTTTATGCCTTTGCCTGGACTGCCAACAGCATCAACATCCCTAATTACTATGGCAGATCGCTTATCAAATACGACATCAGCCAGATACCTGTTGGCGCAGTAGTTCAGAGTGCTAAGTTGTACTTATATGCCAAACAAAAAAACATTAATGGCGTATTGGGCAGCCCTACCTATGGCCCCAACAATACCGCTTTGTTGCAAAAAGTATATACCCCTTGGACATTGGCTCACGTCAACTACTACACCAATCTATCGGTAGACAATACAACACCAGTGAAGCTTCCAGAAAGCACGAGTCCTGCTGAAAACTATGTGGCAGACATTACTGCTTATGCCCAAAGCTGGGTAAACAAACCAGACAGCAACTATGGAATCCTCTTTAGAATGCAGACTGAAAGTGACCCTTACAATTCCATGATATTTGAATCGGGTCTTGCTGCTGACACCAGTAAAAGACCACGTTTAGAAATATGCTATACCATCCCTCCTCCTCCAGATACTACCCACCAGACACTTACATTGTATGGGGATAGCAGCAATACTGGTTTTAAAGGAGTTGTTTTTGTAAAAGATTCTCTCTCAGGATTAAATATTATAGACACTACCGGCAAACAGATATGCGCTTTCTCATGGGGCACAGACAGTATCAACATCACTTACAAAAATGGATGGACTATCATTCAATACGATGTGAGCCAGATTCCACCTACTGCCGTTATTGATAGTGCTGCCATTTATTTCTTTGCTAAACTAGATAACCTGGATGGTGCAACTGGCAGCCCAACTATTGGACCTAACAACGAAGGTATTTTGAACAGAATATTAGACTATTGGGAAACAGGAAACAATACGCACCCCCCTGTTGTCGTAATAGATACGCTTGTTCCTGTCGATTTGCCGCCTAGCACCAGCCCAACAGAAGACTACAAGGCAAACATCACTCCTTTTGTGAAAACTTGGGTAAAGAACCCATCCAGCAACCACGGGATGACGTTGAACCTGAAACATCCTAACACAGGTAATAACTCATTGATATTCGAATCTAGTCTATCTGCAAACAAAGCAAGAAGACCTAAACTGACAATTAGCTTTACAGTACCTAAAATAACACCAATTGTATTGAGTTCATTTACTGTAAGTGTAATCAAGAGTCCTTATACACAAGTAAACTTTGCAACAACCAATGAAACAAATGCAAGCACCATCAGTCTGGAGAGGAGCTACAATGGCATTGACTATACAGTTGCTGCAACCTTTATTGCCAAAGGAAACGTTGGCACAAACAACTATAACTATACCGATAAAGTAGCGCCTGTTGCCCTAAAAGTTTACTACCGATTGAAGGCAACAAACAAAGATGGAAGCTACAGATACAGCAATATTGTCACAGCAATGCTTGCAGATAATTCAAAAGGAATTTCAGTATCAGTTTACCCCAACCCTATTCGTAGCAATGCCCTGCATGTGAACTTGTACTTACTTAAAGATGAAGCGCTTACTATCAGCATTTACAACATGAGTGGCAAGCTGGTTGCAGAACAAAAGGTACAAGGAACTAAAGGACTAAGCTCCCTATCAATAGATGCTTTCAAAACATTTAGTTCAGGAATTTATTCAATGAATGTGACAAGCAGCAGCGAAGTTGTTAACAAAAAAATTATAAAAGTTAACGATTAATTATCAATTACTTAACAATACTACTTAGGTAGAATTTATTTAAAAAAGGCAGTTACTAACAAAAGTTAGCGACTGCCTTTTTTAATTTTAATGCAATACAAACCAATAAAAGACGTTATATTAGCGGAAATTTGATATTAAATTATTTCACTTCACTTAAGAAACATTAAAAAAGGATTAAAAAACTCGCCCCCGCAACAAAGTTTTTTACCTACCTTGCATCGAATAATTTAAATGGCTTATGAATAACAACAATACATATCTACTTAAATTGTCTCTTCTATGTAGTGATTTTGCTATCATCAACTTCACCTATTTTATATCTTATATCATTACCTCTCTCATTACCAAATTACACCAAGCATTTTTTATAGAAACTATTTTAGCTTTCAACATCAGTTGGTTAGTTTCCAGCCTCATCACAAGCCTGTATAGCAACTACACCATGCGAACAATAGAAAGTGTACTTCGCGCCACCATACAAACGACCTTGTTGCACTTCATGTTTTTCTCTTCTTTTATTTTATTTTTCTATAGCACACACGTAAAGTATAATCTACTGATAGTAAGCTCTGTATTACTTATTTTCTTGTTGTCGATGAGTAGGATTTATCTAACTTATATCATTGAATTCATTGCTAAGAAATCTAGGTTAAACAAAAGAATAGCAATCGTTGGACACAATGAAATGGGCGTTAAGCTAGCAAACTATTTCATAGATCATACTTCTATCTATTCCTTTCAAGGATTTTTAGATGTCAACCCATCCGCCAAAGAAAGTCAACATGAAAGCATTGTACGCACCCTAGGTGATTGTGTTGATTACGCAGTTGAAAACAATATAAACGAAATATATTCTACCATACTACCCGATCAGAATGAAGCCATTCAGGAGCTGATTGAAAACGCAGAGAAGAACTGTGTTCGCGTAAAGTTTGTGACACCAACAAACAAATTAAGTTCACACTTCTATCAATTGGAATACTTTGACAATATTCCAATTGTAAGCCACAGACCCGAACCTCTTCACAACTTGAAGAACAGATTGAAGAAACGTATTTTTGATGTTCTTGTAAGTTCATTAGCCTTCTTATTTATTTTATGGTGGCTAGTACCAATTCTTGCAATTATCATCAAAATAAACTCAAAAGGCCCCGTTTTCTTTAGTCAACTTAGAAGCGGCAGAGACAATAAGTCTTTCTTGTGTTTTAAGTTCAGGAGTATGACCGTCAACAAGGAGAGCAACCTGTTACAAGCAACAAAAAACGATAGCCGCGTAACCTCTGTGGGTAGAATACTAAGAAAAACTAGTCTAGATGAGTTCCCTCAATTCTTCAATGTACTAATTGGAAACATGAGCATTGTCGGCCCAAGACCACACATGCTGAAGCATACCGAAGAATACAGCGCATTGGTTGACAAGTATATGGTTCGTCAGTTCATGAAACCGGGCATAACAGGTTGGGCACAGGTAAACGGTTACAGAGGTGAAACTTCCGAAACGGTAATGATGGAAAAAAGAGTAGAACACGATATATGGTACATGGAAAATTGGAGTCTCATGCTAGATATCAAGATTATTTTTATGACAATAATTAGCATTTTCAAAGGCGAACCTGCTGCTTACTAGTATACAAACAGATTTTAGTTCTTCTCTATAAAAACACACATCAACGTGTTGGTGTTCCTAGGTTCCCCACTCTGGACTCTGTTACATCGAATGATTCTATCTAATTTCCGGCAAAGCAAATCGTAACGCTTCGCTTTCGATAAATGCAAAAAGAACAGAAATAACAAATACATTTTGAAATAATTGCAGAAAATCCGTTTATTTAATAAACATTTCTCTATTTTCGCAATCCGCCTAAAGTGCGACTATCTAGTTATTAATTAAAAAAGATTGTTATGTCTATTCCAGTTGTTGATTTATCTGAGTTTTTAAGTGGTGATGCAGCTCTTAAAAGTAGCTTTGTACAAAAGCTTGGTTCAGCCTATGAAACAGTAGGCTTTGTTGCAGTAAAAAACCATGGCCTGTCCGACCCGCTTATTGCTGAAATTTATGAATATGTGCAGGAGTTCTTTTCTTTATCAACAGAAGATAAGAAAA
>CANGFK010000319.1 GCA_947452925.1 Chitinophagaceae bacterium
ATTTCCTATACCACAATATTAAAGATTTCTGTCTATTTAAAGTTTAATAATGGACAGTCCATGAAAGGATTTATGAACTAGAAACGACATTCATGGGCTAGTGGGCAAGTATTCTATACGGTTCTTTCAATTTTGTCAATCGGCATTCCTTATGAAGTTTACTAATTTCCCTCATCGTCAACTAGTTTTTCTTCACGTTTTATTGAACAAGTATCGACTTTGCAAACTATTAAATTATAGAATCTTAGCAACTTATCTGATAATTCGGCAGGATTTTCTTTAACATTATTATAATAATCATAAAAATGTTCTTTTGTTATGCCAAGCAATTCAGCTATGACTTTATCATGATCTGGGATAAATATTCCTTTTTGTGACATTGATAACTTAACAGTATCAACTGCAAACTTAAATGTTGCTCTAACATTACCGTCTTCATAAATAACTTCGTTTTTCATTTTATTTCTTCTTTTCTGCTTTTATTGTTGCCTATTGATAGTAATCTTTACATTAAATTTTAAATACATTGTTTCCGCCGATGTTGGTGTTCCACCCTCGCCAAAAACTACCTACACAATTGCCTCACTTGCATGCAAAATCGACTCAACTACCTGCAAGTAAGGCAAGTTTAACTGCAAGTAGGTCGATTTTGCATGCAAGTAAGCCGACTTTAACTGCAACCTTGGCGAGTTTGCATGCAAGTTCATCGACTTTAACTGCACGTGAGTCGATTTTGCATGCAAGTGAGGCGACTTTATAGGTAGTTGCACTATCATATCTATTTGTAGTGCTATTTTATCGCAAACCCATCTAGTACATGAATGTATTAAGTAAAGTACTATCCGAAAATCAGGGTCTAGCGTATAACTCGGTCATGTGCCCCCCATTTCCTATACCACAATATTAAAGATTTCTGTCTATTTAAAGTTTAATAATGGACAGTCCATGAAAGGATTTATGAACTAGAAACGACATTCATGGGCTAGTGGGAGCATAACGTTATGATTTATGAACATCACCAAGTCGACAACCCTTACATCAAACTACCACCATCACTTTTTCACGGGCACTACCTTATCCGTAAATTGGTCTTCATTTTTCATATCCCCTTCGCTGCCTCTGTTTGCAAGCCCACCTGTTTCTGCTTTGGTAGGAATCGTTTTTCTATAAGCATCCTTTTGTAAGCCTATCAAGGGAAAAACCTCATTCAACTCAGGAAACTTAGCCAATATCACCGGGTTCTTTGTACGTAAATCCATCTTGTGATAATCATAAAAGCCTGCTTGAGCCACTGTTTTAATGGAATCATTGTCGCTAACGATGGTAGCCCCATTCTTTGGCTGCCTAAATTTGCCACTAGCCACTGCTACATTGTTGACCATACGGCATCCATTAGGAAATTCCGGATGCCAATCGGGGTTTAACACGTCGCCCCAAAGGTTGGTTGTTAGTTTATAATCTGCTTTCAGCTGCTCACCATATGACTTCCACGGCTCATCAAATACATTAAATTGAGTCAGCTTCTTTTCGTAGTTTGTTCCCAACCGATAGTTTCTGTCCTTGCCTCTATCATCAATACTTTGTTGCTTACTTTCTACAAACAGGTTATTCTCTGCCAGATTATCGTGTCCACCACCAAACACAACGCCCGTAATACATCCCTGAACAATATTCTTGAAATAAAAATTACCACTAGTGCCATCATCCGAATAGCAACCATTAGACCGGTTGGTATGGTGCGAGAAATTATACCTGAACACATTGCCATAAGTGCTCCAGCCGCCATAGCTATAAAAAACCCCATTATCACTTTCCTTCAGGGCGATGTTATGTATTTCATTGTATTCGAAAGTGCAGTTATTTATGTCATCTGTCCGGATGCCAGCAGTAGGAATATCATGCAGTAAGTTGTGCGCAACAACAACACCAATACTTCTGTCTACCGCAATAGCTTGCCTGAAAGCCAACTTTCCTACATGGTGAATATGGTTATTATCTACAACAGTATGGCCACTTACAAGCAACTTCCTGTCACCAATATTTTTCAATTCAATGCCATACGCACCCACCTCATAGATGTCATTGGATTGGATAGCATTATCCTTTCCACCATTGACAGTAATTCCGTTTTTGCCTACGTTGGCAATGTTGCAACCAGCCACCAGCAAGTGGTGACAATTTGTAATGGATAGCCCCTCACTCAACCCCATTTCCAGATTAATACCAATAAATTGGACATAAGAAGTGTTTTTTAGACTGATGATGGGTTGTTTCATATCAGCTACCCTAATCTCCAATTTATTGATGGGCGCCGGAGGATAGTAATACAGCTTTTTATCCTTGAAATCCAATGCCCATTCGCCGGGTTCATCTATCTCGTCGAGATAGTTGATAGCAAACCAATTCTCCCGACCATTACCTACCGTCCAGGTTGGTTTTTCATGTACTAGTTTGGCATATTTACTCCCCATTCCTCCGTTTGGTTCTTCTGCAAACTGAATATAATGCTCGTCGGTATTTATGGATTCAACCAATATTGTTTTAGGTGCCCACGGTGTACGCCAAAGCCCCTTCAGCCATAGTTCATGCCCATCTTCTATCGATTTCTTCCAACGGACGGCCCTGTTGGTTCCATCCAGATCCAGTTCATCCACTGTGTCTTTATCACTTGGGCTACCACCCGAGCCATAATAAAAAGATACATTATCTCTAGAGCCATTACAGGTAATATACCCCACATCATTCTTACCTCGTATGTTTTGGGAAGGGTTTGGCCACTGCGAAATAGGCTGTCTTTTGTTGTTGGCAAATAAATCTATCAGATACCAATCAGTAGTGAACTGCTTTGTTGGGGCAAAGGCGGAAGCATTCGTCAGGTTCATCTTAGATAAATCCAAAGCCACCAGCTTTCTGGCATCCACTTTAGGATTCACCCTTTTGCTAGCCTCTTTGCTTAGCGATTGCCAGCTTTTAGAATCTATCAGAATGCCCGCATTAAAATCTACTTTCTCATCAGGATAAGCTTTGTAAACAATGGGCTTATTAGCATCTCCTGCATCGTCTGCATTTATCTCAAGAGAAGTATTAAACGAATAATTTCCGCCTCTGATCAATACCTCAATCCCACCGTTCGACAAGCCATTCTTGCTTTTTAGTTTACGCACTGCATCTCTTGCTTTGGTGAGGGTAGCAAAAGGCTTATCTATTGAACCATCATTTTTATCATTACCGTTGGTAGCTACATACAGCTTGGTGGCAGGTGCTTGCGCAAGACCAACCAGACAAAGAAGTAGAAGTGTAATTGTAGTAGAGAATTGCCTTATCATAATCCATCATTTTGCAGGAAAGGGATTGACTGCGGACAAGCAGGAATAGTTTAATTGAAAAAGAGCAAAATCAATGAAGTTTATTGTTATGCAACCACTTTTGCACTATTGATAATGTGGAATAGCAATTTTATTTAAATCACCTTATGCCAATCCATAGTTTTGCTGGATTTTTCAAAAGAGGGAACAACATTTTTACAATCACAGCATGCTTTTCAATACTGTAAATGAGTGCATAAGGAAATTTATCAATGATTATTCTTCTATGCTTCGTGTCTTCAAGGTTGAAATAGTTTTCAGGATTCTTTTCTAATTTATCAAATGCTTTTTCGATATTCTTTTCAAACCTCAAACCTAATGCAGGTGAAATTGAATCGTAGTAAATAACAGCACTTAAAATTTCATCATCAACAATTTCATATTTTAGTAACTTATAGTTCATTTCTACGGTTTTGCAAACGAGTGGTAAGTGTTTGCCTGTCCGTCATATTTATTTCTCCCTTACTGAAAGCCTTATCGCGGCTTTCAAGTTCTTCAAAAAGCTCTTGACCAGAAATGAGGTAACGATTTAGCTCCTCATCTTCGGAAAGCATTTGATAAAGTGCAGCCTTTTGAGTAACAGCCATTGTTTTTATTTCTTCAATCATAATTGTTTGCATATTACTTCTGCTTGTAAGGAGAAAATTTATTGAGCGAATTTAATACTTTGTTTTTTGTGATAACAAGTTTAATTTAACCTCATATTACTATATACAGTTTTAGTAAATAAACCTCCGGCTTCAAGCGCCTCTGCAAGCCAGAAAGTTTCCTGCACCAGACAATAGAACTTATTTCACCTCCTTCACCACCTTACTTTTCGCTACCCCATTCTCTCCAAACACATCTATCGTAAACCAATAACCAGTCCCTTTTACCAAAGAACGAATGGTGACTTCGGTTTTGTCATAGACAATATAGTTCTGGTATAATTTATCTTTCGCAATGCCATAACGGATATTGTAACCTGTTGCACCCTCAACCTTATCCCAAACCAACTTTACAATA
>CANGFK010000320.1 GCA_947452925.1 Chitinophagaceae bacterium
AAGTTGTCTGCCCAAATTCATTAAACATTAATCATTAAAAAAGATGAAGAATCATTTTGTCACACATAAGAATCCCATTTCAGTAATCATTGTTCTGATTATTGTAGGAGGGTTGTTTGCTTATTCAAAGATGCAGACAGCGCTGTTCCCCGAGATTACTTTCCCTAAAATAAAGATCATCGCAGATGCAGGGCAGCAGCCCGTGAAGAAGATGATGATTTCTGTAACGAGGCAATTAGAAAATGCGGTAAAACAAGTGCCCGACCTGAAAAGCATCCGCAGTACTACCAGCCGTGGTAGTTGCGAAATATCAGCTTACATGGATTGGAAGGCTGATATCGATGTTAGTCAGCAACGGATAGAATCTAAGATTGCTGAGATAAAGAACACTTTGCCGACCGATGTAAATATTACGGTGGAGCGGATGAATCCTTCCATATTGCCTGTAATTGGTTACTCTATAGAATGTAAAAACCGCTCTCCCATTGAGATGAAGATGTTGGCCATGTACACCATCAAGCCCTATCTGTCTCAGGTGGAAGGGGTATCGGAAGTTCGGGTTATAGGCGGAAAAGAAAAGGAATACTGGATTCAATTGGACATCCAGAAGATGAGTTCATTGGGCATTCCGCCAGACACCATTAATGCGGCATTAGGTCAAACTAATTTTATTAAATCTAACGGCTATCTGTCAGATTACAGATTGCTTTATCTGACGGTTACTGATGCCTCCGTAACATCAAAAGAGCAGTTGGAGAATATCGTAATTAGCAATAATGGCAAGCGTATAGTGTTGCTGAAAGACCTTGCAAGTGTGCAGATTCAAGAGGCTAAAGAATACGTGAAGATCAATGCAAATGGACATGATGGCATCTTGCTGGCTGTTATCAAACAGCCCAATGCCAACTTGGTGGATGTGTCGGATAAGATGAGTGAGAAATTGGCTGGTCTAAAGAATATCATCCCCAAAGATGTTACTGTTTCTCCGTTCTATGTACAAGCCGATTTTGTAAAGGACTCCATCAAAAGTGTTACAGATAGTTTGTGGATTGGGCTTGCACTGGCCATCCTGGTCGCCATCATATTCCTGCGTTCGCTTAAGGCTAGTTCGGTTATATTAATCACCATTCCCGTTACTCTGTTGCTTACCATTATTATTATTTATGCTATTGGGCAAACGCTAAACATCATGACATTGGGTGCATTAGCAGCAGCTATTGGTTTGATAATAGATGATGCCATTGTGGTGGTGGAACAAATTCATCGAACCCACGAAGAACATCCTTCAGAACCTACCACTCGGTTACTGCATAGAGCCATCAATTATCTTTTTCCTGCAATGGTGGGTTCATCCCTTAGTACCATAGTTATCTTTCTTCCTTTTCTGTTGATGAGTGGGGTTGCGGGTGCTTATTTTAAGGTGATGACCAATACAATGATAATCACATTGGTTTGCTCCTTTTTTGTTACCTGGTTGATATTGCCAGTCATCTATTTATTGTTCACCAGAAAGGCTAGCCATGCTAGGATTCCCAAGAAGAATCAGCAGGCTCATTTGGTAAAACATCAGCCTTGGGTGGGCTACTTCATCAAACATGCCTGGATAAGTATCCTCATCATTATGGCACTCGCAGCCTCTATCTATTATGTTTTTCCAAAACTAGAGACGGGTTTCCTCCCTGAAATGGATGAAGGAAGTATCGTATTAGATTACAATTCTCCTCCCGGTACTTCTTTGGAAGAAACAGACAGGATGTTGAGAGAAGTAGAGAAGATGCTGGTGAAAGTGCCTGAGGTGGAAGCCTATTCTAGAAGAACGGGGACGCAGATGGGTTTCTTTATAACTGAACCCAACAGGGGAGATTACCTGATTCAATTGAAAAAGAAAAGGGATAAAACAACTGAGGAAGTTATAAGTGACATCCGTAAACAGATAGAAGCCACACAGCCCGGATTACGGATAGATTTTGGACAGGTGATAGGGGATATGCTCGGCGATTTGATGACATCAGTACAACCCATAGAGGTAAAGATATTTGGTAATGAGCCAACCAAGCTACATGAACTCTCCAAACAAGTGGCTGCCGTTGTGGGTGGGGTAGAAGGAACTGCAGATGTGTTTGATGGGGTTGTTATTGCCGGACCATCCATTAATATTGAACCCAATTATAGTGCATTGGCTCAATTTGGCATTAATCCAAATAGCTTTCAATACCAGTTGCAGTGTGCTTTGGAAGGTAATCTGGCGGGAAGTGTCTATGACAGGGGGCAGTTTACCAATATCAGGATGATTTATCCCAACAGTAAGAACCTAAGTGTGCATGATGTTGAGAATACACTCATCTTTATGCCTGGTGGAAAGTTGAAACCCATAAAGACGCTTGCTTCTGTACATCTGGTTGCTGGTGATGCAGAAATAGAAAGGCAAGATCTGCAATCTATGGGGGTGGTAACGGGTCGTTTGGAAGGAAGGGATTTGGGTAGTGTTATCACGGATATTCAAAAGCAAGTGAAAGCTAAAGTTTCTTTACCGCAAGGTTATTCTATAGAATACGGCGGCTCGTATGCCGAGCAGCAACAGTCTTTTAAAGAGCTATTGATTATTTTGATTACTGCCAGTTTATTGGTTTTTGGTGTTATACTTTTCCTTTTCAAGGATTTTGCTATCTCCTTCATCATTCTTTTGATTGCTGTTTTGGGTATTTCGGGTAGTTATATGGGCTTGTATTTTACCCATACGCCATTGAATGTGGGTAGTTATACAGGCTTGATAATGATTGTCGGCATTATTGGTGAAAATGCCATCTTCACTTATTTGCAGTTCGAAGAGATTTATCTCACTTCACAGGACGTGAATAGTGCCATCATCTATTCTATTTCCACAAGGCTTCGTCCCAAATTGATGACCGCTCTGGGAGCCATCATCGCTTTGATGCCTATTGCATTGGGTATTGGCACGGGGGCACAACTGCATCAACCATTGGCAATCGCAGTTATTTCAGGGTTCATTATTGCCTTGCCTTTGTTGTTGATTGTACTACCTAGTTTGATTAAACTGAGGTATCTATTTGTAAAAAAGCAGCTAGTAGAGCCTGTTGTTGGTCAGGAGCCGATGGGGATGTTTTATAAATAACAGAAGAGATTCTTTTAACCGGAGTTTGTTTGCAGGTAGGGATATACAGGCAACTGATGAAATGAAAAAGGTATTGTTTCTGGTATTTAGCCTCTGTTTTAAAAACAATTCGCCTCGCTTTATTATTAAAAACAGAAGTCTTACGCCTTGCTCGTTCCATCTTACGCCGACCTCGTTTCGTCTTACGAGGTGCTCGTTCCATCTTACGAGGTACTCGTTCTATCTTACGAGGTACTCGTTCTATCTTACGAGGTGCTCGTTCTATCTTACGAGGTACTCGTTCTATCTTACGAGGTGCTCGTTAAGTCTTACGAGGTGCTCGTTACGTCTTACGAGGTACTCGTAAGACGTAACGAGCGAACCAAAAAGTGTCAACCAGCCCTAAGAAGTCCTTTGGAGGGATGAAAGAAAAGAAAATGTATGCGCTTGCACCAAAGGGGCGCAGTAGATTCTAGCCCTTAGGATAGTTTGAATTTGGAAATATAAATTCCCTTAGATTTGTATTGACGCTACTAGCAAACTACCGCAACTATTTTTTTAAAGGGATATCAATCAACCATTTACAAAAATAATCGCGGAAGTAAAAGAGCAATGAGTAGCGTCTATTTAGGAGTTACCGGTAATGCTATGACAACAGAACAACCGACAAATAATAGAACTAAAAATTGGGCGACCGCAGGAATAATAGTTTCCTGGGCGACATTTTGGATGTTTCTATTTTCTCCATTTGGACTGCTTGCGTGGATTGGAATTTTGATTTATCTAATAGTCAAAAAATCAAAACTAAAATGGTATTTAATTTTATCGGCTTGGCTTTTTGTTCCAAGTTGCAACTTCGTAACTGGGACAGTTCGCTATTTCACCGGGACAGCTTTTCTTCAAGGTGTTGGCGGACCTCAAACTTTTCACGGCATTGATAGAGAGACAAGGGTTGTTTCGACTTCATCAGGTTGTATGGTTCTTGGCTTTGAACCTTTTGTTTTCCCTGCTAATAATGCAGCCGTTAGACTTTGGACAAATCTATTCGGCTTTCAAAGAGGTTCATACAAAGGTGCCTTCCCGACAGAAGAAGAAGCACAAGGAATTTTTAAATCGGCAGACACAATTATTGTAAACCACAACGATAATTTTTTACAGTTTAATACTTCTGGACAAATTGTAAAGGTTGACACATCCGACTTTTATAGTTATCGCAGTTCGTCAAGTGAATTTGAC
>CANGFK010000321.1 GCA_947452925.1 Chitinophagaceae bacterium
AACTAAACGGAAATTATAGTAATGGATGGTCTCAAAGCATTAATGGTATTAAATGGTTAAATGGAAAACAGTACCATGATTTATTGAAAGAAGAATATATAAATGATGGAAAAAGTCCTGCTGATGCTGAACTTCTCGCAGGGTCTAGTACGATGAATACAAAGTGGTTTGAACTAGCAAATAGATATAGTACCTATAATGATGCACAAATTGAAGTGTCTGGAGGAAACGAAGCTACTCAGTTTAGACTTTCTGGATCATTTCATGACCAACAGGCTATTCAAAAGGGTAATGATTTTAGAAAAATGTATTTACGGGCAAGAATTGATCATAAAGTAAACAACCAGTTTTCCTTCGGTCTTACGCTTGCGCCCTCTCTTACAAATAAAAATGCAGTAAACGTTTATGGTATAGTACCTATTATACCAAACGTGCCTGTTTATAATGCTGATAGCAGTTTCTTTCAGTTTGCAAATTTGGGAGTGCCAAATCCTATGGCAGTGCTAGCTCAAAATAAAGATTATGCTACAGGCGGTTCCTTTAATGGGAATACTCACTTTGAATATACACCTTTTAAACAATTAAGATTTTCTACTTTAATTGGTATTGATGCTTTGCTAAATAAGCAAACTGTTTTTTTTAGTCCAAAAAATGCAACAGGTGCTAGTAAAGGTGGATTTGAGCAAATTTTTGATCGGACTAACTTTAGTTGGATTAGCACTACTTCAGCAAACTGGACACCAACCTTCAAGAAGCATAAGCTAGATGTTACCGCAGGATTTGAAGCTAAAAGTGAAGATACCAAGTTGCTGAGTGGCTCAGGAACAGGATTTACTTACAGCAAACTAATAGAACTTAGTACAGCAACTTCAAGAAATTCTGCTTCATCTGTAAACACAGCTAAATCATATTCTGTAGTAGGGCAGGTTTTATACAATTATAATAACAAGTATTTCTTCAGCCTTTCTAGCCGTATAGATGCTGCAAGCATATTTGGTAAAGATGTAAACTCAACTATCAATTCTGGTTTTGGTGTTGGTTGGTTAATCAATAAAGAAAAACTTTTTGATAATTACAATTGGTTAGATATGTTCCGTCTGCGTTTTAGTTATGGGCGTACAGGAAATAGTAGAATTGGTAGCTATGCAGCAAGAGGTTTATATAGCTTTGAAACCGGTGGGTATAATGACATTGTTTCCTCTTACATATCTACTGCGCCGAACCCTTATTTAACCTGGGAAACAGGGTACAAGCAAAATATTGGGATAGATATTGGTATTATAAAACGAATAAATGTCACAGTAGATATTTATAAAAATACAACTGTTAATGCCATAAACCCAATTGGTATCCCTCCAGAAAATGGCTTTACTAGTATGCTTGCAAACGTAGCAGACATGAGTAATAAAGGCTTTGATGCTAGCCTTTCTGGGCAAATATTTACAGGGAAATTTAGATGGACAAGTACCCTAAACATTGGTTACAATAAAAATATGGTAACAAAGGTTTACAACAATGTTACTGGCTATGCTTCCGATCCTAGTATTGCTGCAGTCCTGAAAGCTGGCGTAAGTACATCTGCAATATGGGGCTTCAAATACGCTGGAGTAGACCCTGCTACAGGCTATGAACAATATTATGATAAGAACGGTAAAATAGTTTCTTCCAGAAATCTTGATCGTAGTCCATCAGGAGCTTACTCTTTGGGAGACAGATTGCCAAAAGCTCAAGGTGGATTTATTAATTCATTGGGTTACGAGGGTTTTTCTCTGACAGTCAACCTTATTTATAACTTTGGCGGCTACTTTTTGGCAGATTACAATAATGAAAACAACGGACGTAATCTTTCCAACCGCAACCAAAGTGTTAACCTATTGGATAGGTGGCAGAAATCAGGTGATGTTGCACTTATTCCAAGGCTGGCTTCTGGAATAAATGGTACAGGAAATCCGATTGTTTCTAACTCTTCCAGATATGTTTATGACAATACTTATATCAAACTAAGTAATGTATCCCTAGCTTATTCTTTCCCCAATAGTTTAATGAAAAAGGTGAAAGGAATGACATTAACAATATATGGCAATATCACAAACTTGGCTTATTGGTATCAACAAAAATCGCCTGAAGGAAGAAATGGAATAAAGGAATACAGGTTTACTTTCCCCGAGGCACAAGCATTTACATGGGGCGCAAAAGTGGGGATTTAAAAGGTAAACAGTTAACAGAATTACCGTTTACCGACATAGGAACAACGGTTAACAAAAAAAGATTATGAGGCATAATAGAAATAGTATCATTCTACTTGTTCTGGTCATTGCAATAAATGGCACAGGATGCAGGAAGTTTCTGGAATCTAATTCACAGAACCAGGTCTCTGTTGCTGAACTTTTTACAGATTATGAAGGTGCAAGAACTGCAATTATTGGATGTTACAATAAATTAAAATCCTCTGCTTATTATACTAGAGATTTTTACTCTTACCCTGAATTAGCGGGAGGAAATATTAAATATGCTATCACTAGGGCTCCATCGCTTACCAATACCTACAATTTTGTAAATACAACAGTACCCTCCTACAACTCAATGTCTAGTTTCTACAATCAGGCATATTCTGTTATTTACAGCGCAAATAATGTGTTGGAGAACATTAAATATGTAACCAACGGTAAAACAGAGCAAATAAATAGAATAAAGGCCGATGCTTATACCATCAGAGCTATTGCACACTTTGACTTAGTAAGGGTGTTTGCGCAAGACTATACCAACACCCCAAATGCAGACCATGTTGGTATTGTTATTAAGATAAAAAATACCGATAGTATAGCTTCCGTAAACTATTTAAGTAGTGTTAAACAGGTTTACAGCCAAATAATCAATGATATAGATACGGCCCTAGCTTTGTATAGCGTTAGTACAACAATATATCCATCGGGTAGTGCTAAGACATGGCTTAGTGCTGATGCTGCAAGAGCTTTGAAAGCGAGAGTTTGTTTGTACAAAGGAGATTATGCCCAAGCTTATAGTCTGAGTACAAGCATCATAAACGGAGGAAGATACCCCTTGATGCAAACAGCAGATTATTTGTCCTCTTGGAGTAAGAAGAACATAAGTTCTGAAAGTATTTTCGAGTTGGCCTTCGGTTCAAGTTCAGGTGGCGGTTATGGAGACTATTTTAACACTTTTGCACAATCACTTTACGTACAATTTGCTGCAACAAACGATTTGTTGAACCTCTACGACCCTGTAGATATCCGCAGTCATAACTATCTTTTTCAGGATACAACTTTAAATAATATTACCTCTTCATTCAGTAAAAAATATTTTGGGACAGCAGATAGTTCCAATAATATAAAAGTAATAAGGACATCCGAGTTATACCTCATTGCTGCCGAAGCGGCCCTGCAATCGGATCCAGCAAATGGATTAAATACTGCTGCCACTTATCTAAATACCATTCGTTTAAGGGCTAACCCATCGGCTACACCTTTTGCTGTCACTACAAAAGAGGCCATGCTAGATGAGATATTTAATGAAAGAAGAAGGGAGTTGTGTTTTGAAGGACACTTGTTTTTTGACATAGCAAGATTGCACAAAAACTTGGTGCGGGTAGATTGCAGTAGCGTTACTAAAGGGTTTACTTATCCCGATAGTCGTTATGCTTGTCTAAGGCCAGTTTATTAAAAAAGAAACAATAATTAAATGAAATACTTATTAGTCATAATTACTTTTTTCTTTATTCTTTCTTGTAAAAAAGAATATGATGTAAAGCCAACCTATGCCACCATTGGTGTCGCAAATGCGTGGGCTCAAAATCAGCCATTTTATTCCCCTCACCCAGAAATTTTTATAGATTCTCTTGGTGTATGGAAAAAGTTTATCAGTTTTTCTTTCACTTCTGATGGCGAACCAGATAAGATTGGTTTTCAAAATCCAAATGTGGCAGGCAAAGGAACTAATGCATTGTATATGAATACCATGTACAATACCTCTTTATACACAACTAATTACAAGATTAATACTAGTTCAGATTCTGGCACCTACAATGTTGTTATACCTAAGTGTTTCCAGTTTATACCTAAAAGTAAAGACACAACCGATGTAGGTACGGTAGTGGTTTTACCTCAGACAGTTACTTTGACAAGAAAGGATAGGTCTAAGTATCAGGTCTCCATTGCACCTAGTACGCAACCGGGTACATACAACACAAAAACGGGCATTTTCGAAATAGAAGTTTTGTTTGATGAAAGCAATTTCGGTGGACCAAAAGAGGTGCGAAGGAAGTATAGGTTTACTTCCTAAGGTTTATTGTTTAGTTATTAAACAAAAGTGCAATT
>CANGFK010000322.1 GCA_947452925.1 Chitinophagaceae bacterium
ATGAAAAAGGGTGAGGATAACCTTACTGATGCTGATGTTGAAAGCATTACCTCACTTGCTGATAGGATTCAAGCTTTTGAAAAGGTACACTATCCTTTTCCGATGCCCAAAACCATTGCCGATATGGTTGAGTTGAAGATGTTTGAGAAAAAAATTAATAGAGTAGGTCTTGCCTCTATGCTAGGTATTGATGCACCTAAACTATCCCAAATTATGAATGGTAAAAGAAAGCCAGACCTTACGTTTCTAAAAGCAGTACATCAGAAGCTAGGGATTGATGGAAATTTTATACTAGAGCGTATTTAATTGCCCCCACTGGAGCAAGTTTTCTGCGATAGCTGGTCACTTGTTCCTAATAGTCAACTCAGTTTTTAACTGGAATATGCTCCCAACTGGTCTATAAATATCGGATACTGATTTATAATTCAGTCATAGGAAAACCACTATTCATGCGAAAATATAAATACCTTATTTTTATGTTAATCAAATAAATTAATTAGTTTGACTCACAATTCACATATATTTGCAACTCAACGCCCCCCTATAGTCTCTGTATTATAGGTCTGCTCCTTCTGGGAGCTTTTTTTTTGTATATACTTTATCACTATGACAAGAGTTGTTTTTTACTTTGATGGTTTCAATTTCTATAATGGGTTAAAGGATAAAGCAGCTCAAGAAACTAATTGGAAAAATTATTATTGGATTGACTTAGTTAAATTTTGCAAACAATTTATTTTCGAGCAAGACGGACAAGAATTAACTGCAGTTAAGTATTTTACAGCTCCACCTAAAAATCTTCAAAAGAGAAGTAAACAATCTGCCTTCTTAAACGCAAATAAACTTATTAATCAAGAGAAATTCTTGATTTTTCAAGGTCATTATACAGATAAAGAAATTGAATGCTTTGCGGACTGCAAGAAAAAATTTACAGTTCCAGAAGAGAAATGCACAGACGTAAATTTAGCTATCAACATACTCATTGATTGTATGGAAGATAATGTTGATACTATAGTTTTGGTTACAGCAGACAGTGATCAAATTCCAACAATACGAACAATTAAAAGTAAGTTCCCAAATAAGAAGCTAAAAGTCTACTTTCCACCCAAAAGAAATTCAACAGACATAAGAAGTAATGTTGGTCAGGTTGTATTTCTAGAAAACCATGAAGAAAAATTCAAGAGGGCTATTATGCCAACAGAAGTTTCTGATGGTATAAAAAAATATACAAGACCAACCGAATGGAAAGGGAGGTAAAACAACTGGAATATGCTAAGATAAAATTCCTGCTAATGCGGCATCTATTCTACACTTAATCAGATAAAGCACAAACAAAGGCATCCTAAAACAGGATGCCTTTGCTTATTTTTGGTATTAGACTCCAAGTGCCTCACACTAATGACTAACCACTAATAACTAACAACTAACAACTACACCTTATCCGCTTTCTTTGAAGTTCCTAATATCAATACAGGCAATAAAATCAGGTTGGTGAGTGTTCCTACTACTAAAGTGAGTGAAGTGAGCCATCCTAGAGAGGTGGTGCCGCCGAAACTGCTGAAGCAGAAGATGATGAATCCTGCAATCAACACCAAGGAAGTATAGATGATGCTGATGCCTGTATGACGAATAGTTTGCTCGAGCGTAGGCGTTACTTTTCCATTGAAATGAGGTAGTTCCTGCTTGTAATTAATGAGGAACCGGATGGTGACATCGATGGCGATGCCGAGTGCCACACTAAAGACGAGCACTGTTGATGGCTTGAGCGTGATGCCTGCCCAACCCATAACGCCTGCCGTGATGATGAGCGGAATGATGTTGGGAATGAGGGAACAGACTAGTATCCTGAACGACTTGAAGAGATAAAGCATGCACAATGTGATGAGCACAAATGCCCAGAAGATACTGTCGCGCAGGCCTTTGATGATGAAAGACGAGCCTTCCAGGAAGGTGACGCAGCTTCCGGTGAGGGTTACTTTGTAGGTTGCGGTATCGAATAGTTGGTGACTTTTGTTTTCTAAATCCGCAATGAACTTAGGCAATTCATAACTGCCAATATCCTTCATATTTACACTGATACGTGCAACTTGCTTGTTACTGTCTACAAACCTGCTCATTAGTTTGAGGGCAGCATTGCTGTTGGTACTTGTCTTGACGCCGCTGTCTTGTTTTGGCGCTAGATAAGAACCAAGGAAAGCCATGTCTACATCGGCGGGGACATTATAACTCATACTGTCGCCATCGAAATAAGCTTGTTTGGCAAACTTTAATCCTTCAACGAAGCTTAACGGACGACCTGCTTCTGGTTTACTGGCGATGTATTCGGAGAACTCATCAATCTTGGCCAATGGACGCGTACTCCGTATCAATCCTTTTTTCTTTTTCGTATCAACCATTATCTCCAAAGGCATTATCCCTTTGAAGTTGATTTCAAACCACTTGAGGTCAATGTACAATTTATCTGTCTTAGGCATATCATCCACCACAAATCCTTCACTCTTTAGCCTGAATAAACCGACTATCGCAAAGATGGTAATAGCGGCCGTAACACCATAAACCCAGCGTGAATGATTGAATACCCAATAATCTACCTTCACCAGAATATCTTCCAGGAATTTATTGTTCAGATAGCGAACATGCTTGGCTTCGGGCGCAGGCAAATAACTCAATACCGATGGAATGAAGATGAGTGAGATGACAAACAATAACATGATGTTGATGCCACTGACTATACCAAACTCTTGCAACAAAGCACTACTTGTGAAGGCAAACACTGCAAACCCGATGGCCGCTGCTATGTTGCAGAAGAGCGTAACAATGCCCATACGACCCACCATTGTTTTGAGTGCTTCTTCTTTGTTGCCCGTATCTTGATAGGCTGTGTGGTATTTGTTGAGGAAATAGATACAGTTGGGGATACCGATTACCACTATCAATGGGGGAATCAATGCGGTGAGTAAGGTGATTTTGTAGCCACACAATACCATTGTAGCCACACTGAATATAACACCCATACCCACCACCAATAAACTCATGATAGTAGCACTAACACTCCGGAAAAACAGAAACAACGTGAAGGCAGACAACAACAAAGAGCCAATGAGGAAGAACTTCATTTCTTCTTTAATCTTATCGCCAATGACTACACGCAGATAGGGCAAACCACTGATACGGGTAGTAATACCTGTTTCCTTTTCGAACCTTCTGATAGGTTCTAGCATGGTATTAATCAAATAAGTACGCCTTGGACTATTGATGGTATCCTGATTCAAAGTGATGGCAACGATATAACTATTCGTCTGAGGATTGTATAATAAAGTTCTGTAAAAGGGCAATCCCTCGAAGGTTCTTCTGTCGCTATCCAGAGCGGCTTGCGAAGTATAATTACGCTGAAAGATGGGTTTAGATCTGAACTTCTTGTTGATAGTGTCATTCAGCAGATTCAGGGTTACTGGAACGCTCAACACATCTTGCACATTTGGGACAGTCTTCAGTTCTTTACCCAACTGACTAACCGCATTAAATACTTTGGGCGTAAAGAAGTCCTTACTCTCAATACCCACCACAACGGCTGCTGCATCTTCACCAAACTTATCTTTAAAAGCCTGGAACTCCATAAACTTAGGGTTATCCACTGGGACGGCACGAGAGAAATCGTAGCTCATCTTCACTTTGGAAGCCTCATAAATGGCAAAGACATTTGCCAACAGCAACCCAATTAATAACGTAACCCTATTTTTTAAAACAAACGCTCCTAAACGATACCACATACTAGTTGTTAGTTGTTAGTGGTTAGTGGTTAGTGGTTAGGCATAAGTCGTAAGACATTAAACAACTTAAACCACAACTACATTCTCACAACCTTTTGATTATATATATTACTGCTTCCTTAGGCCTTATGCCTTATGCCTTTCCCCTTATGCCTTTCCCCTTATGCCTTACGCCTCACACCTCACACCTTATGCCTTATGCCTTATGCCTTATGCCTCACGACACAAACCAATACCCGATGAACTGACAAACAACTCCGAGCAATACACCAGAGTAGATTTCCAATTTTGTATGATTACTAACCAAAAAGCGAGCGGTACATACAACACCCGTCAACAAAACCACTGCTGTAATAGCATAGCCAGTTGCTGCCTGATAGATGAACGCAAACATGATGATGGCTGCCATTGCCCCACCCATTGCGATGCCGTGCAAACTGATTTTGATATAATTATTGATGAATACACCAAAGCAAGTGGCTGCAAATATGCCAAAATAAAAGAACTTCAACACAGCAGGTTGATCGGTGAAGGTTCTGCTGAGGTAATACATCCACCAA
>CANGFK010000323.1 GCA_947452925.1 Chitinophagaceae bacterium
ATAATTGATAGCTATGCAGTAAGCATGGAATCGCAAACAAGTTGGGTTACCTTCAATTGTGAAACCAAAGCAGAGGCCGCCTCTTATTTGGGCAAGTCACCTTTGTACAAATACTGGACTTATGACGTGGAAGAGTTGTTTGTATATGATAGCCAGCATTATCGTCTTCCCGCTGTGCAATTGAATTAAGAAAAATTGATAATCCCAAACAAAATAATTTTAGCGTTGTTAGTTACTCAAATTTTTACTATGGCACATCCAAATTTTGCATTGATTGAAGCACTCCGCGAAACTGCTACCCGTCTAAAACAAGGCGCACCTTATGCTTGGGGAAATCATGGAAGTTGCAACTGTGGCAATTTGTTGCAGGTAGTTACACAGTTGAAACAAGAAGAAATATTAGCATACGCACACACTGGAATAGGAGAGTGGACTGAATTGGCTGAAGATTTTTGTCCAACAACCAATGCCCCTGTCAACTTATTGTTATTCAAATTGCAACAACTAGGCTTAACGCCTACTGATATCCATAATCTAGAATACCTGGAGGACAGAAAGGTATTAGAGCAGCTGGAGGGAGGTTTCAGGTGGCTGAAGAGAAACCTACGTGAAGACGTAATTGCCTACTTCGAAGCTTATGCCAACATACTAGAAAATCAGTTGATTGATACCATCGAAATACCAGATAGTCTCTTTCAATCAGCACCCTCTTTAGTGGCTGGCTAGTAGCATTCGTACACAAGTCTATCTTTCTTTTTATTCAATTTTACCATCTCAATTCAGCACTTTATCAGGTGAATTGGGTTAGTAATATTATTTACTATTCAAACTTTAGTAACTGGTTGTCCATGACAGAGTCGCTAGCCCCAATTTCATTAATTTAAGGATTTTTTTCGCCACAAAGCCACAAAGCCACAAAGGCTCAAAGAAGCACAAAAGAAAAAAGAAAAGAAAAGAAAAGAAAAAAAGCAGCATATTTCTTGAATCGCTCTCTTTGCGACCTAAAAGCGTAACGTATTACCGGAAACCCTTTGCGTATTCTTTGCGAAGAAACTTTGCGTTCTTGGCGGTTAAACCTATGCATTGTTTCGTGTCTTCACGAAACAATAATTAAACAACTATCAAAGTTTTTAAAGCATTAAAACAAGTTTATGAAGCATTAAAACAAGTTTATAAAGCATTATAAATAGTTTTTAAAGCATTAAAACAAGTTTTTAAAGCATTATAAAGGAGATAGAATGTGGGCTACAGGGCTAAGCCTTGGTTCGTGTCTTCATGAAACAATAATTAAACAATTATAAAAATGTTCGTGGCGACACGAACCTTGGCGAAGCTTATTAAGTGAATTGGTTTTGTTTAGAATTTTAGACCATCTATTTGAGATAACCGGTCATTTATATCTAGCTTATTTATAACTATTGCTCATCGTTTAAGACAAACTTTTTTAAAAAACCTCGTTGCTTTCCTTATTAAAAACAATTGTAAAGGTTGTGCCTTCATTCTCAATGCTGTCAACTTCAATAGTGCCACCCAAAGCAGTAATTTGTGAATGTACCAAGTATAAGCCAATCCCTTTGCTGTCGGTATTGTTGTGAAAACGTTGGTGTAACCCAAAGATTTTATTTTTAATTCTGCTCATATTCATTCCTATTCCATTGTCAGAAAAAGATAAAATAACACTGCCATCTTCAGCTTTTTTTGCTTTAATGTCAATAATAGGATGCCTTTTTGGATGCGCATATTTTACAGCATTAGTAAGTAAATTGAGGAAAATACTCTCAAGATAGGCACTACTAAAAACAACGCTTGTTGCATCTGAAAAATTGGCATTTACAGTCACTACCGAATTAATTAGCTTGATATAAATGGATGCTTTTACCTTTTCTAGAATCACATTAAAATCAACGACTTCTTTTTTCCAGTTTGTATTTTCTTTAATGATCAGTACCTTGATCAAGTCATTCAAAGTGTCGTTTAACATACTAGTAGACATCTTGAATCCTTCAATCAATCTCCTGGTTCGTTCATCTTCAATTTTCTCAATTTTGATGAGGTTACTAATTGAAACCAGATTGGTCAGTGGAGCTCTTAGGTTGTGTGTAGTAATATAACTGAACTGAGTAAGTTCTTTGTTGTTAATCATCAACTGATTCAACAAAGCCTCTTTTTCCTGCTCCGCCTTTTTTTGTTCTGTTACATCTCGCTGTATAGAAACCCAATGTGTGAAAATTCCTTTATTGTTAGCTACAGGACTGACACGCATATTCACCCAAAACTCTTCCCCACTTTTCCTCACATTCATAACTGTTATCTCGCAGTCCTGCCAGTTTTTGATAGCGGTTTTTAGCTTTTCAATTTCTTCCTTACTTGTGTTTTCGTTTTGTAGCATTTGTACCCTTTGTCCAACCAATTCCTCTACAGTGTAACCAGTCATTTGGGTAAATGCTGCATTAGCAAATAATATTTTGTGCTCGTGTGAATCATAGGGCTCTGTATTGGTTATCAAAACGGCATCGTTAGTGTTCAGAATTACAGACTCTAATAAACGCATTCTGCTTTCTTCTTCTTTTCGCACGGTGATGTCCTGCACAGCGCCCACCAACCCAATAAGATTACCACTATCGTCTTTTAGTGCAAAAGTTCTGTCATACACTGTTGCATAGCTTCCATCGGCTTTCCTAAGCCTGTATTCCGCTTCCCATTTAGTGTTATTTATATTTGAGCTTAAAAAGGCATTTTGGGCATCTATTATCCAGCTATCATCGGGGTGTATGTTCTCCCTCCAGATATTTCGTTTCCGAGGCACCATCCCTTCTTCCACCTCATGCCCAAAGAAAGTAGTAAAGTTCTTACTGATGAAGAGTTGATTATTAACCAAATCAGACTCCCAAACAACATCAGAGGTGGCTAGGGTGGCGTAATGATATCGTGCAATACTTCTTCTAATCTTTTCTTCATTGGCAAGACGCTCAGTAATATCATTATAGAATGTAAATATTACTTCTTCGCCTTCGTAGTTAATGATAGAAGAATTAGCTTCGACATCAATCAATATCCCATCTTTTTTTCGTAGTTTGGTATTCAATTGCGCTTTTCCATTTCTGATATCAGCGATACGGGTTTCCCATTGCTCCTCACTAAAAGTTGCATTTATGTCTCTGTGGATAACCAATTTCTTGTACTCAGATCTGGTGTATCCTAATAAGCTGCAGGTAGCGTCATTAAAATCTAGTAATTCTCCATTAAGCTTAATGAATGACATGGCAAGACCCGCGTTTTTGAAGGAAAAATCTACAAGTTTTAACCTTTGATCCAGCCTTTTTAATTCTGTGATGTTGACCCCATGTCCAATCAGGAATTTTATTTCTCCATCTTCCTTTAAAACAGGATAGATACTTCTGTAATGATACTCAATTTCGCCACCCTTATCGATGATGTTTTCATAGAATCCATTCATCTCTTTGCTCTCAGCAACCTCTTTTAGCAATTTCATTCTGTTGCGGGCAGTAACAAGGTCTTTGTTGTGTTGGATGGCGTAATCTTCATCTGTTTTGCCAATAAGCCATTCTCTTGTAGCTACACTTTTGATCGCATTTGGATTGATGAATAAATAACGACATTCCTTATTAATTACTGCAATGTTGGTAGGTATGTTATTCAAAATATCTTCATAGAACGAGCGTTGAACTTCTAGTTTTTGTTCTAGCTCTACTTTTTCTGTTATATCTTCTAGAAAAGAGCAGATGAGTTCAATATTATTGAATTTTATGAAATTGGGTGTTATCTCCAATATCATTTTGGAGCCGTCTTTTCGTTTCCGCTCACCGGTGAAAGTGATAGAACCTTTCTCTCTCATATCACTCCAATACTCCTTAAAAGATTCTTTGGTGAAGTTGGAATTGAAATCGAATAGTGTGAAGGATGAAAACTCTTCCATACTATAGCCAAATAGCTTAGGGAAAGCCTCATTGTAGGAATAGAATGTTCCATCTGCCCGATAATATACGATTGCTGTGGAGGCATTTTTGAAAGAAAAATCTATTACCTGTAGTGTTTCGTCCAATCTCAGCTTTTCTGTAATATCTGTCAAAAAAGCGTAGTTCATCTCCTTGCCATCAAACAAAAGATAATTCGACTTTAGTTCAGTATCTACAAATGAGCCATCTTTTTTTCTTAGCTTTTTAATTTGAGTAAGCCTCTTTTCTGATCTAAGTTCATTCCTGAACATAGTTCTTTCTTCAACTGACTGCAGCACGTCAATCTCACCAATTCTCATATCACCCAATTCCTCTTGCGAGTAACCTAGCATTTCACAAGATG
>CANGFK010000324.1 GCA_947452925.1 Chitinophagaceae bacterium
ATACTCATTACCATCTTCCCAAACGATTGTTTCTTTTGTGTTTGCAGTAGACTTACTTAAAAATGAAGTGCCGTTACTCATGTCTTTGAAGACAACGAAACGGTAATTTGACGGATGGATACCTTTTTGCATAATGTTTGAAATTAAGGTTGTACGGATTTTGCCGTACAGTTATAAAAAATTTGGATTGCAAATGTAAGGGTTCAAATTGAAATATGAAGTATGAAATATGAAATGTTGCAGCTACACTCATATTTCATACCTCATATTTCCTATTTTTTTTTCTAGTTTTTCATATTATCAAACTGCAAAGGGAAGCCTAGGTTGGCAGTCTTGCATTTAGCAATTACCTCTTGTAGGTCATCAATCTTTTTACCAGTTACACGAACAATGTTATCCATGATGGCAGCTTGAACTTTAAAACCGCCGTCCTTAATTAGTTTTACTACCTTTTTTGCATCTTCTTGCTTCAATCCATTGCGAACTGTGACTTCTTTTTTTACCACTTTGCCGCTTGGGTAAGCCTCTTTGGTGAAATCGAAGGCATTGGCGTCAATACCTTGTTTCATGCTGCGGCTAATCATTACATCCACAATCTGTTCCAACTTCATATCGCTGTCTGCTTCGAGTTTGACTATGAAGTCCTTTTTGTTCAATTCAATTACTACGTGGCAATTTTTGAAATCAAAACGATTTTCTATTTCTTTCTTTACAGTGTTGATGGCGTTATCCAAGGTTTGTAAATCTACTTTGCTTGCTATATCAAATGAGGGCATACTTATTTTTTTTGCAAATGTAATTAATAGTATCAGCTCTTTAATGTTGTTGATTGAAGTTTTGTTTCAATTAAGTAAGTGAGAAAGCTCCTTTTTTCATCAATCGATCAGTTCAACTCATTCCATCTTTCTTTTTGTACATATAAGTATTGTTCCTGTACATATACGTACCGGGCTTGTACATATAAGTATTGTTCTTGTACATATAAGTACTGGGCTTGTACATATAAGTATTGTTCTTGTACATATACGTACTAGGCTTGTACATATATGTATTGCTCCTGTACACATACGTACAGCGCCTGTACATGTATGTATTATCCTGGTACATTGACTTAAAATGGGGTTATTTCAATATAAATTTGTAATCTATCCCTTCATCAATTGCCTTTTTCTATATTCCAATGGAGTGATTCCATTTAATTGTTTGAAATAACGATTAAAATGTGAGGCATTATTAAAGCCACATTCAAAGCAGATGTTGCCAATACTTTTTTCTGTATCAATCAACAGTTTGCAAGCATGGTTGATGCGAATTTCTATCAGAAATTGTGAAAATGTTTTCTTAGTTCTTGACTTGAAAAAACGGCAAAAGGCATTGGGACTAAGGTTGGCTTTGGCGGCAATGTCATCGAGGCTGATTTGTTTATGAAAATTATCTATTAAGTAATGAAATACGCTGTTCATCCGTTCACTCTCTTTTTCAGAGGACGGGTGTTCCATGTTATTGGCTGCAATAAACTCCAGTTCTTTTGATAAGGCAAGGGTATTTAGAATTTGCAATAACAAAATTATCCGCTCGCCACCCTTTGCATTTAAAAGGGTATGCATAAAATCGATAATGCCATTCTTCGTTTCCCCAACTATTTTTATTCCTTGCTTAGCCTTTTTAAAAAGCTCTATTATCAATCTGTTTTCGGGAAGATGCAAGAAGGTATCGCCAAAGACAGTTGGTAGAAAGTGTACTACCAACGACTCCGCAATCAGGGTACTATCCTTAGTAAAATAATCTTCATCGCAGCGCCACAAATGAGGAAGATTGCTGCCCACCAGCACCAAATCGCCACTATTAAAATGAGCGATATCGTTACCTATAAATTGAGTCCCAGTTCCATTTTTGATTAATACTAATTCAATTTCAGGATGAAAATGCCATTCATTATAAAAGAATGGGACACGATCAAAGCGAGAACTAAAGGAATTCTCGGGGGAGACGGATATCTTGAGCAACTTAGGCTTCATGGTATTATTTATGCTTTATTTGACAGTATGTATCTTTCAAAATGATAAAATAGTATTAAAGGTTGCTAAACTAAGGCAAAAATGGTATTTAGCATACAACTACTTTTGCCCTGTTGAATTACTATAAAACTATATTGTTGCTTGCAATTGATATTTTGTATGATAGTGTTTCATTTTTCATAGTTGTGTTTTGATTATTGAATAAAGCTCTCCTCTTCTGCGGAGAGCTTTCATTTTTTAAAAATAAGCGGCTACATTTACCGCAAATTTTAAAGATATGAATGTGCCCCATTTGGTTTTACAGATTGAAAAGAAAGACAATGTTTTGGTAGCATTGACCGATTTAACACAAGGTCAGGCAATTGAATTTGGTGGTGAAACTTATATTCTGCAAGAGGATATTCCTGCAAAACATAAGTTTTTTATGTACGATATGGAAAAAGGCGAAGCCATCCACATGTACGGTGTATTGGTAGGAAAAGTGCAGTACGATGTAAAGCGTGGTGCAAGAATGACGGTAGATAATACAAAACACGCAGCTGATCCTTACTATTATAGGGATGGTCAATATACCTGGACAGTCCCTGATGTGAGTAAATATGCAGGAAGAACTTTCAATGGTTACCATCGTAAGGATGGTAAAGTAGGCACCGCCAATTATTGGCTATTTATCCCGACTGTATTTTGTGAAAACAGAAATATGGATGTGATAAAAGAAGCTTTATATACAGAGCTTGGCTATGATGTAACGGATAAATATAAAAGCTATACCCGTCAGCTGATTGACGCTTACGAAAAGGGCGATGACATCAGCAATGTTTCATTCGAACCTGTTGAAGCATATAAAAAGCATGGGTATTTTAAGAATATTGATGGAATAAAATTCTTGAATCACCAAGGTGGTTGTGGTGGTACTAGACAAGATTCTGTGATACTCAGTAAATTGTTGGTGGCTTATGCCGATCATCCCAACGTTGCAGGTATCACCTTGCTAAGTTTAGGTTGTCAGCACTTACAAACCAGTGATTTTATAAAAGATTTAAAGGAATACAATCCTAAGTTCGATAAGCCAGTTTACATCTACGAGCAACAACAAACAAAGAGTGAAGAGCAGTTGGTGAATGATGCCATTAAGCAAACTTTTTTGGGATTGATTGAAGCAAACAAGCTAGAACGTAAGCCTGCTCCACTTTCTGCATTGACAATTGGTGTGAAATGTGGTGGAAGTGATGGTTTTAGTGGCATCTCTGCAAACCCTGCAGTGGGGTATTGTGCAGACCTTGTTGTAGGATTGGGTGGAAAGATATTGTTGGCTGAGTTCCCTGAGTTGAATGGTGTAGAACAAGAATTAATTGATAGATGTACCAACCAGCCAATAGCTGAAAAGTTTATTCATTTGATGCGTACTTACGATGCATCTGCGCATGCAGTAGGTTCTGGTTTTCACATGAATCCTTCACCAGGAAATATAAAAGATGGATTGATTACAGATGCCATCAAGAGTGCAGGTGCTTGTAAGAAAGGTGGAACTGCACCAGTTGTAGATGTATTAGATTATACAGAACCTGCAACTAAACCAGGATTAAACCTTGTGTGTACGCCCGGTAATGACGTTGAAGCAACAACTGGTAAAGCTGCAAGTGGCGCCACCTTAATTTTGTTTACTACTGGCTTAGGAACGCCTACGGGTAACCCTGTTTGCCCAGTAATTAAAGTGGCTACCAACACTAAGTTGGCTACCCGCATGAGCGATATCATTGATATTAATACAGGAGACATAATAGACGGCAAAAAGACGATTCCTCAAATGGGAGAAGAGATTTTGGAATATTGCATCAAGGCTGCTAGTGGCGAAGTAATCCCTAAGGCAGTGCAACTAAACCAAGATGATTTTATTCCATGGAAAAGAGGTGTGAGCCTTTAGTTTAAATATGAAATATGAGTTATGAAATGTAATACAAGACTCAGCCTTTATTACTAGATTCAGAATCATATTTCATACTTCATACTTCATGTTTTCTTACTCATAGTTCATATTTCATAACTCATATTTCTTTTATCGTGTTTAGATTAGACAACAAAATAGCAGTAATTACAGGTGGTGGTAGCGGTATTGGTCGTGCCATGTCGGTATTGTTTGCCAAGCAAGGTGCTTCGGTTCATATTATTGAATTGAATGAAGAAAATGCAAAGTCAACAGTTGAGGAGATTGTTGCTGCAGGCGGAAATGCCACTGCACACAGTTGCAATGTAGCCAATCAACAACAAGTAGTAGATACCATTGCCAAGATTGACAAAG
>CANGFK010000325.1 GCA_947452925.1 Chitinophagaceae bacterium
ATGGGTGAAAAGGATATTGAACGTCAAGCACCCAATGTTGCCCGTATGAAACTATTGGGGGCTACAGTAGTTCCGGCTTTAAGTGGAAGCCGCACCCTTAAGGATGCAACTAATGAAGCCATCAGAGACTGGATTAATAATCCTGTCGATACCCATTATATCATCGGAAGTGTAGTAGGACCTCACCCTTATCCAGATTTAGTTGCTCGTTTTCAGAGTGTAATCAGTCAGGAAATAAGAACTCAATTATTGGAAAAGACAGGTAGCGAAACCCCAACACACGTGGTTGCTTGTGTGGGTGGTGGAAGTAATGCAGCAGGCGCTTTCTATCATTTTTTGGATGAGTTGAGTGTGCAACTAGTAGCTGTAGAAGCGGCTGGTCATGGCGTTAATTCTGGGATGAGTGCTGCAACAACTCAACTAGGAAAGTCAGGGGTGTTACATGGAAGTAAGAGCTTGGTGATGCAAACAGCAGATGGTCAGGTGGTGGAACCGCAC
The DNA here is from genome assembly GCA_947452925.1 of Chitinophagaceae bacterium. Classification (GTDB taxonomy): domain Bacteria; phylum Bacteroidota; class Bacteroidia; order Chitinophagales; family Chitinophagaceae; genus Parasediminibacterium. The sequence continues at coordinate 499 of CANGFK010000325.1, forward strand.
AGTATTTCCGCAGGATTGGATTATCCTGGTATCGGGCCATTGCATGCTAATCTATTCAAAAGTGGTAGAGGTACTTTCTTGAGTGCTACTGATGATGAAGCACTGGAAGCCGCATTCCATATTTCAAAAATAGAAGGGATTATCCCTGCCCTGGAAACTGCACACGCTTTTGCTGCTTTACCAAGAATGAATCTTACTTCAAAAGATGTGGTAGTGGTTTGTTTGAGTGGAAGGGGAGATAAAGATTTGGCGACTTATATGAAGGCAATGGGGCTGTAATTGGTTGATAATGGACAATGGATAATTTATTTTATCCACTCGGAAGTCGCATCAATTTTCAGTTATAAATTATCAATTAAAATGAACTTACAAGAGGTATTTAAGAATAAATCCAACAATGTTTTGAATGTGTATTGTACCGCTGGGTATCCTCAGTTGGACAGTACATTACAAATAATAAATACACTTCAAAATAATGGAGCTGACATTATAGAGTTGGGAATGCCCTACAGCGACCCCTTGGCAGATGGGCCGGTGATTCAAGCCAGCAGTTTAGTTGCTTTGGAAAATGGGATGACAATTGCCACATTGCTAGATCAGTTGAAGCAACTAAAATCAAAAAAAGCGGCAATCATCCTGATGGGTTATATGAATCCGGTCTTACAGTATGGTTTTGAAAAGTTTTGTGCTGATGCCGCTGCAGTGGGAGTTGATGGGTTGATTCTTCCCGATTTGCCCGAATACGAGTATGAAACAGAATATGGTGCTATCATCAAGAAATATGGCTTAGACTTTATCTTTTTAGTGACTCCGGAAACAAGTGAAGAACGTGTAAGAAAACTAGATACTTTAAGCGGCGGATTCTTATACGCTGTTTCTTCTTCGTCTACCACAGGTAATGAAAAAGACTTTAATGCTGTTGAGCAATATCTAAAGCGTCTTCAATCATATAATCTAAAGAATCCAATTATGGTCGGCTTTGGTATTAAGGACAAAGAAACATTTAGCACTGCTTGTAAATATGCCAATGGTGCCATTATTGGCACAGCATATATCAAGGCTTTGGAAGGTGTGAATGATGTTGAATCAGCTACTGAAAACTTTTTAGATAGTATTTTAAAGTAAAAGAATGAATGTAAATACTGTTTCTAAAGGGGATAATATAGTCATCATAAAATATAATGCAGGCAACATCCAGAGTGTATTGTATGCGTTGGAACGGATTGGTATCAATGCCATTGTTACAGATAATCACGAAGCAATTAAGGCGGCAGATAAAGTTATTTTCCCAGGAGTGGGAGAAGCAAGTAGTGCCATGAATAGTCTTAAAGAGAATAATCTGGATGCACTTATCAAGGAATTGAAGCAACCTGTGTTGGGCATTTGTGTGGGGATGCAGTTGCTTTGCGATTATTCAGAAGAGAATAATACGCCTTGCTTGGGAATCATCAATCAGCCGGTAAAGCGTTTTAACCCAACAGAAAATAACTCAACTGAGAAGGTTCCGCAGATAGGCTGGAATACCATCTATGACCTTAAATTCCCTTTGATGAAGGGGTTGGAAGAAAATAGTTACTGTTATTTTGTACATAGTTACTATGTCCCAATCAATCAATATACGATAGCAACTACCAACTATGTGCAGCCATACAGTGCCGCTTTTCATAAGGATAATTTCTATGGGGTACAGTTTCATACAGAGAAATCATCGGTGGTAGGAGAGAAGATTTTAAGGAATTTTATAACCCTTCCGTCCCTGAAGGGAGACTAGGAACCCCTCCGCCCCTAAAGGGGGACTAAGTCGTTCTTTTAGTGGAAGATGTTTAAATTTAAAGTTAGAAAATGAAAGAAGATTCAAATAGTCAGGGTGCTGCCGGTCCCCCTTTAGGGACGGAGGGGTTCATTTTGCCAGCAATTGATATAATAGATGCAAAATGTGTTCGTCTCACGCAAGGTGATTATTCTCAAAAGACTATTTACAACGAAAATCCTGTTGAGGTTGCTAAACAGTTTGAAGATGCAGGATTGAAGCGATTACATCTAGTAGATTTGGATGGCGCAAAAGCCGGTGCAGTGAAGAATTGGAAGGTGTTGGAAGCGATTGCTTCCCAAACAAAACTAATTATTGATTTTGGTGGGGGCATCAAAACTCAAAAAGATGTAGATATTGTATTCGCATCGGGTGCCAGATATGCTACAGTGGGAAGTATCGCAGTAAAAGATAAGCCCACTTTTGTGAGTTGGTTGACTACCTATGGTGCGGATAAATTTTTGTTGGGTGCCGATGTGAAGGAAGAAATGATTGCTATTGGTGGTTGGTTAGAAACTACAGGAATCAATATTTATGACTTTATTGAAGATTATCTGAAACTGGGAGTGCAACAAGTTTTTTGTACAGATGTAAGCAAGGATGGCAAACTAGAAGGGCCTGCTACTGATTTATATAAGAAAATACTTGATAAATCCCCCCATCTACATTTGATAGCGAGCGGTGGAGTAGCTACTATTGATGATGTTTACGCATTGAAGGAAGCTGGTTGCAAAGGAGTTATAATAGGGAAGGCTATTTATGAAAACAGGATTACTCTGAAGGAGTTGGTGTTTTTATAGTCAAGTTAGTCAAGAAACAGGCATCCTAAAGGGTTATCTAGTCAAGTTGGTCAAGAAACAGGCATCCTAAAGAGTTATCTAGTCAAGTTCTTCAAGAAACAGGCATGCTAAAGCGTTATCTAGTCAAGTTCTTCAAGAAACAGGTATCCTAAAGTGTTATCTAGTCAAGTTAGTCAAGAAACAGGCATCCTAAAGAGTTTGCTACCCTTCTGTCCCTAAAGGGAAACTAGGTCGATGACGAGAGATAAATGGTTAATATTTAAACGTTAGAAAATGAAGGATGACAAAATTAGTTCGGGTGTTGCACAGTTCCCCTTTAGGGGCGGAGGGGTAGGAACGGAAGGGTCGCTGGCAAAACGCATCATTCCTTGTCTTGATATTAGGGATGGGCGTACGGTGAAGGGTGTCAACTTCGAGAATATCCGAGATGCAGGAGATCCTGTTGAGTTGGGTGCTTTGTATGCAGGACAAGGTGCTGATGAATTGGTTTTCCTAGACATTACGGCTACCGTAGAGAAAAGGAAAACGTTGAGCGAACTGGTTAATCGGATTGCACGTCACATCAATATTCCCTTCACGGTTGGCGGTGGCGTAAGCTCCGTGGATGATGCTTCGGTGTTGTTGAAGAATGGGGCAGATAAGGTGAGCATTAATACAGCTGCCTATAAGAATCCTCAATTAATAAATGATTTAGCAAAGGAGTTTGGTAGTCAGTTTGTGGTATTAGCGATTGATACCCGTATGGAAGCAGATGGTGAATGGTATGTTTATTTGAGTGGGGGACGCGTGAAGACTGATACTAAATGTCTTGATTGGGCTAAGCAAGCAGTAGAATTAGGTGCAGGAGAAATATTGTTGACTTCCATGAATCACGATGGAACAAAACAAGGTTTTGCATTGGACATTACGCGCCAATTGAGCGAAATATTGCCTGTTCCCATTATTGCCAGTGGTGGTGGAGGAACAAAATCTCACTTTGTAGATGTGTTTACACAAGGAAAAGCAGATGCTGCTTTAGCGGCTAGTATCTTTCATTTTAAGGAAATTAGTATCCCCGATTTAAAAGGTTATCTTAAAGAAAATAATATTCACGTGCGTATTTAAATCAGAACACTATTTTCGTCTGCTCAATTAATTAAAAAGAGTGCCAATCAAATGATAAATTTAGATGTAAAAGTTAACTTCGAAAAGTATGC
>CANGFK010000326.1 GCA_947452925.1 Chitinophagaceae bacterium
AAGTACAAATCCAGTTGCTTGTGCACCTTATGATGCTTTCATAGAAAACAACTCATTGGCTGGTGAGACATTCATATGGGATTTCGGCGATGGAAGTCCAAGAGATACCACTCAAGACATAACACTCACCCATCATTATCAAGATACCGGAGTGTACACAATCAGACTTTTTGCAACAGATAGTTCGACGTGCAACATAGTCAACAATACTTCTTTTGTTCTCACCACCAAATCAAAACCAACTTCCAATTTCACCTATTCTCCTGATCCTCCTGAATCCAATAAACCAATTATTTTTAATAATCAGTCTTCAAATGCCAACGAATATCTGTGGCTTTTTGCTGATGGGGATAGTGTTTTAAAAAACAATACGGATACTGTCTCGCATATTTTTAATACAAACCAGGCTTATCGGGTGCAGCTAATTGCAATCAATAACAGTGGGTGCAGGGATACGTCCCGAAAAGACATTCAAGCCGTTGTAACCCCATTGGTGTCAGTAGCAAATGCCCTTTCGCCCAATGGAGAAAACCGTACAATACAAGTGAGGGGATATGGAATAGATAAAATTCACTGGGTTATCTACAATCGTTTTGGACAAGTAGTATTTGAAACCAGCAATCTGAGTGAAGCATGGGATGGCAGATTCAAAGGTCAACTACAGCCAGCAGATGTTTATACTTACACACTTGATGTTACTTTTACGAACAGACAACATTATACCAAAACAGGTGATATTACTTTATTGAAATAAATGAAAATTTTAAAATACATATTGTTTCTATTGGCCTTGAGTAACAGCACTGCTTTTGCTCAACAACTTCATTTCTCTCAATATTTCAATACTCCATTGCTAATAAATCCTGCAAATACAGGATTCAATCCAGATTATGACTATCGATTTGGAGGAAGCTATCGCAATCAGTGGGCAAACATCATGACGAATCCTTATAAGACTATGAACCTATGGGGAGATGCCCAATTGTTTACAGAAAGAATTGAAAGTGGGTGGGCAGGAATAGGTGGCACGTTGTATAAAGATCAGGCTGGCTCGGGAAACCTTACGAGCACACAGGGATATCTTTCTTTGGCATACCATCAAATGCTAGGCAATTCGAGTTTATTAAGCCTTGGTTTTAGTGGAGGTATTGTAAGCACCCAAATTGATGTCAGCAAGCTTGTTTTTGACAACTGGAATTATAATAGCCAATCATTCTATACTGGCAATCTTAATAATATAAATTCAAATTCATCACATTTTGATTTGCAGGTAGGGCTCAATTATGCTTTGTTTGCATCGAATACAGCTTACTACAATGTCGGAATCAGTGCTATGCATCTTAATAAACCTAAAGAGAATTTTCTAGTCTCTACGAATAATGAGAGTCAGTCGGTTCCGATTAGAACAAACTTATTTTTAAATGCCAACTTCAAAATAGAGGATTTATGGATACTCAATCCCAACCTATATTTTAGCAATTCGGCTCGTAAAAATGAAATATTACTAGGAATAAATGCAAACAGAAATCTAAGTGGAGACGGAATAAAACAACTTATTTTCGGATTGTATTATCGTTCAAATGATGCTTTAATTCCAATGTTGGGCTATCAGTTAAACGATACGAAAGTTTCAATAAGTTACGATGTCACAACATCTGCATTAGGTGCTTTTAATCATGCAAAAGGGGGGTATGAGTTATCTATTATGAAGAATGGCTCCTACAAGAAAGATCGCCCGATAAAATGTCCATCAATGAGGTTTTAAAGTTTACAAAAATTTTCACCAACATATTCAGGGAATGGGTGGAATTAGTGATTTCGAATCCTTATAATATCGATTTATGGGTGCTTTTAATAGTTGATTTTTGAACCTTTTAAAAGATTACTTTTGCGCCACTTATTTTTCGAGTCAGGATTTTTTCTTATACAACGTTATAGTCTACCTTGTCGAATTTTGCACTTTTTAATTAAACAAAAAGAGAATGTTGTCAAAACAAGTCTTAATTTATATCTTACTTACCTCATTTGTAGTTGTTTTAAATTCATCTTGTAAAACATACAACAATATTTCCTACTTCAGAGACGTTCCAGATTCATCAAACTTATTAATCAGAACGGCAAAATCAAGTCCTCTGTTGATAGAAAAAGGTGATATACTTAGCATTGCAATACTAACCTTAGACCCTTCTGCAAATACTATTTTCAGTCAACAAGTATCTAACTCAAGGGCTTCGTTTTTAAACTATTCAGATAATAGTCAAGGACTTACCACACTTAATACTTCAAATGCTCCTACTTACAACGTTGACCAGACTGGTTACATTGGAATACCGCTTCTAGGAAAATTTAAAGCATGGGGCATCTCTACTGATAGCTTGCGTGATGAGATTGAACTTAAAGCAGCCAAGATATATAAATCACCAACTGCGATAGTTCGTTTTGCAAACTTAAAAGTTGGGATACTTGGAGAAGTAAACAGGCCCGGAATAGTATCGTTAACAAATGAAAGAACTACCATTTTAGATGCCTTGACTGCAGCAGGAGATCTGACCATATATGGGAAAAGAGACAACTTAATGCTGATTCGCGACTCTGCAGGATTCACTAGAATGAGACGTTTTAATCTTAACAGCAAGGATTTAATCAGTAGTGATTTTTTTTATCTAAAGCAAAATGATGTTATCTATGTACAGCCAGACAAGACCAAAGCAGCCGTTTTAGATCAGGATAAACTTCGTTTTTACTCCTTGCTCACTACAGGGGTAACCCTTTTAGCAGCCTTGATATATCTTTTCAAAAAATAAAGACAAACTGCTTTCCTTTCGCTATAGTGTAATTAATAACATTAAAAATATCAGAAAAAGTTTTGGAAAATAAAGAATACTTCATACAACAGCAAGCCGAAGAGTACCGTGACCTGAAAGTAATTTTAGGAATATTTCTGGACTACTGGCTGTTAATTCTTTTTTCAGCTGTTTTATTTACCGCAGGGGCTTTTGTCTATCTGGGATACTCAACACCATCCTATAAAATATCAGCAAAATTATTAGTTCAGGATCAAGATAAAGGGAGTAGTTTATTCGGTGGTCAGTCAAGTGTAATGCAAGACTTTGGAGATATCTTTAACACGCATAGTTCCGTTGATAATGAAGCTGAGGTGTTACTAACAGGTGATCTGATGAAAAAAGTGGTTCGAGATTTACACTTGTATATCTCCTACCAAATAAGTAACGATTTGAAAGAGTCTACAATTTACGATGATATACCTTTCAGGGCCGAGTTGCTTTCTTCTCCAGACTCATTAACTCCCGCCAGCTTACAGGTCACCAATTGGAATACGGAAACAGCCGTAATAAAAGAAATTTTGCGTAAACCAAAGAGAGATACATCATATACAATCCGTTTTGGGAAACCCTTTCAATCCACCGGAGGATTAATGACGGTGTACAAAACAAGTATAATTCCAAATCCAAAATATAAATATTTTATCTCTTTGTCGACTCTAAATGGAGTGGCAATGCAGGTGAATTCAAGTTTACAGGTGGATATTCCCAATAAAAAAGTTACAACAATAAAACTACAGCTGATCCATTCTGACCCTGATATGGGGACACTGATATTAAAAACAATTATTGATGATTACCTAAGGGACAATATTCAACAAAAGAATGCTTTTGCAGATAGTACAATTGACTTTATCAATGAAAGGATATTAGTTGTCAACAATGAACTCGAAAGAATTGAAAAAAATGTAGAAGATTTCAAAAAAGAAAACAAAATATCAGACTTAAAAGAGCAATCTAAATTGGTTCTTGAGAATTCTGCTGATGCAAATAAATTATTAAAGCAATCTGAGGTACAGGAACAGATAATGAAAACAATGCTTGATTATTTGGAAAAAAGTACAAATAACAACAGACCTATACCCTCCTTGCTTGGTAATCCAGAACCCAATTTCCTCATTTTGCAAGAGAAGTATAACAACTTGCTTTTACAAAAGGAGCGCTTAACAATGGGTAGCACGAATGAGAATCCATTACTCGTAAACATGGATGAACAACTCGAAAATACCCGTAAAGACATGATTACTAGCTTGAGGAACCAGATATTAGCAGTTCATACAGGAGTTTCTCAATTACAAAAAGAAGATTACAGATTCAAGAGTTTTATAAGTAGTGTGCCAGAAAAAGAGCGCGCATTCCTTAGTATCAGTAGAGAGCGTCAAGTGAAAGAAGCACTCTTTTTATATTTGCTTCAAAAGAAGGAGGAGATAGCAGTTACAAAAGCTTCC
>CANGFK010000327.1 GCA_947452925.1 Chitinophagaceae bacterium
ACTTTTATTACTGATACCTTGTTTGCTGAATGCACAAGAGAAGAAACGCCTTAGGGACTATGGAGTAAAAATTGGGGTAATGCAGCCCGGCAAGCTTAATGCCATTACGGATGTTCCCGGAGTAAAAGTGGGACACACTACTTTGATAGCAGGAGATTCTGTTCGCACTGGCGTTACTGCTATATTGCCTTATGACGGAAATATTTTTCAACTGAAAGTACCCGCAGCTGTCTATGCAGGCAATGGCTTTGGCAAACTGGCGGGTAGCACACAGATTAATGAATTGGGCAACTTAGAAACACCTATTGTTCTTACCAATACACTAAATGTTTCAACCGGAATAGATGCATTGATAGATTACACTTTAAATAAAAAAGGAAATGAAAAAGTTACTTCCATCAATGCAGTTGTAGGTGAAACGAATGATGGTGTATTGAATGACATCAGAGGAAGACATGTGACTAAAGCAGATGTATTGGCAGCATTGAATAACGCGACGAATGGTCCTGTGGGAGAAGGCTGTGCAGGTGCAGGAACTGGTACAATTTGCTTTGGATTTAAGGGCGGCATCGGTACGGCTTCTCGTAAATTGCCTGCAAGTCTGGGGGGATATACAGTAGGTGTTCTGGCACAAACAAACTTTGGTGGCGAACTGGAAGTAGACGGCGTACCAATAGGAAAAGAATTGGGAAAGTTTAATTTTAGTAATGAACTGTTGAACAATGTGGATGGCTCTTGTATGATAATAGTAGCTACCGACGCGCCTTTGGATTCAAGAAATCTGATGCGTATTGCAAAGCGCGCCATGCTTGGTCTGGGCAAAACAGGAGGAATAGCATCAAATGGAAGTGGGGACTATGCCATTGCCTTTTCTACAAACGAGGAAGTGCGTGTACCATACAAGTCAACCAAAAAGGTCATAAATGTACCTGTGCTTCAAAATGATGATGCCTCTCCCCTATTTATGGCAACTATTGAAGCAACTGAGGAAGCAATACTCAACTCATTGTTTGCTGCAAAGACAACAGTCGGTTTTAATGGCAAAAAGGCAGAAGCATTGCCTTTGGATAAAGTAATTCCACTTTTAAAAAAGTATAATAGTATCAAATAATGACAGATAAGTATTCAATCATCAATGGACAGTTCAGCAAGAACAGTGAATCAACCGTTTTAATCACCGACCTTGCTGTGCAAAGAGGCTACGGCATTTTTGATTTCTTTGTTACATACAACGGTAAACCGATTTTCCTGGAGGATCACCTGGATAGGTTTTACAATTCTGTTGCAACTATGCGCTTGGCGCCTATTCCAGATAGAGCAGAACTGACTAAGTTGATTTACAAACTGATAGAGCTAAACAATATGCCCAACTCTGGTATCAGAATCACAGTAACTGGGGGGTATTCACCAGATGGATATGGATTGGCGGCGGCAAATGTTCTGATAACTCAAAATTTCTTTGTATATGATAATGCTAGTTTTGCTAAAGGCATAAGCTTGGTAACACACCAATATCAACGTCAACTATCGCAGGTTAAAACAATAGATTATCTGCAGGCAGTTTACTTGCAGCCTTTTATCAAAGAGAATGATGCAGATGAAGTATTGTACCACAATAATGGAGAGTTGAGAGAATGTCCGCGTGCCAACTTCTTTCTAGTAACAAAAGACAATGAAATAATTACACCCGAAAGTGATGTTTTATGGGGTGTTAACAGAAGGAAAATACTATCGTTTGAGGAGTTTGATGCAAAAGCCACCTCTGTAAAGCTATCGGATATAGAAACTGCAAAGGAGGCCATTATTACTAGTACAACCAAGATAGTATTGCCTGTATTAGCTATCAATGGGAAACAAATTGGTAATGGAAAGCCGGGTGAATTAACTACTAAGCTATTCGAAAAACTTTATGCTTTGAGGGTAGGATAGCCCCTATCCTACTTATCCTGCTACCCACACCAAACAAAGGTTTCCAAAGAGTTTATACTGTGGATTGAGGGGAAAGACAGAATTGTGTTCGAGGAATCGAGCATCTATTGTTCCTTTCGCAGCTAATGTAAACTTGTCGATACGAATCATTTCACTAAAGTCCACATCACCCCAACCCCACCATTTAAAGATGGCTTCCTTGGTACTCCAATGGATTGTGAGAGAAGTGATGTCATTTAGTAATATCTCATTCATTTCTTCCGTGTGTAGAAACTTATGAGCGATCCTAGCAACAGTTGGGCGTTGCAATTCAATGTCAATACCAATTCTGTCCGTACTACTCACTATTGCCGCAGCATAATCACCACAATGAGAAATGGAGAAATGATACAATTCATCTTCTAAATAAGGTTTTCTTGTACTAGCAATCTGTATAGCATGAATGGGAAAGTCGGGAAAAAGATATTGCAGCAGATACCTACCTGCCAGATGTTGTAACCGCTTGTGAGGATGAGATATTTCGTTGGACAAGGGTACATAACTAAGAAAGAACGACTCCGACTCTTCTATCTTCCAGATAGCAAGCTTTGTAGTGGGCGATATTTCTTTGGTGTAGTAGAGAGGCATTTCTTTTAGATAGTAGTTATTAGATAGTAGTTACTAAATAGTAGATAGTTGCAAATGAGCAAGTTAATATCTACTAACTAATATCTACTATCTAAGAAAGTATTTCCATCAAGCGCAATATTTCGCTTTGCTTATCCAATTCGGATGGCTTATCATAACAATTGCTCAATTCTTCCAACAACACCTGTATTATTCGTTTATTAGTTAAAGGTTTGAAATATCCAGGAATAGGACTTGCATTCATCTTCTTCAAATAATTTTCCACATCGGTATGAGAATACGCTTGCCCTGTTGTGCCATCAACAAAAAAATGAATCTTATCTTGTGGATTACCTATGTAAGAAGCGGGATTATAGTCAGAGTGATAGAAAGCAATAATAAAGTGCCTAGGTATATTGATAATTTTAGCATTAATATCGAGCAAATCACATAGTACCTGATAGATAATTCCATTTGTCAGGGCATTCCCTTTACGACGAGAGAGTACTTTATTTAGAAAGAAATCATCTTTAATAGAGTAGTCAACTTCATTTCCTTTCAGGCTATAATAGTTGTACAAAATGCTACTCAATACATTGGCTTGTTCCAAAGGAGTAAGAAAGCTATTCAACTCTAACCATACATTTTTTCTAATCTTCTCAATATCTTGTAATACGAGAGCTGACTGCAGCTCTGGATAGTGATACTTAGCTACCAGCAAAGCCCCTGTCAACAATTCATGATCAATACTCTCCCTCCATTCTTCCATGTCACTCATCAGATCTGCATAGTGTAATCGGTGAATCAGATTCTCTATGCGTTCTTGCACATCCTGACTGAATGTATTCTCCCATAAGTTTTCAAGATTAGGGATAATTGCTTTACCGAAACCTGCAATTCTATCCGAAACAGTTGTAAACACCTCTTGATCAGGGTCATCAATTAATGTAAACAATGCACTTATTTCCTTGGTGTGATTCATAGCAATCCAATTAATCCGTTTAAAACAATAGTCAAATCTGCATTCAAATTCCTCATCATCAATAAAACGACAAAGCATCTATTTTATTATTCAAAAAGAAAAAGTAGTTATTAGACTTTGGGGATATTTGTTTTTGCATTGTGATTTACTTGAACATTGTACTATTTTTACCGCCAATTCTACTGTCAACAAATAATAAACAATTATGAGTTTTTTCGGGAAACTATTTGGAAGAAAAGAAAAAGAGACGCTAGACGAAGGACTGAACAAAACCAAGGAAGGTTTCTTTGCCAAGATAACCAAAGCTATTGCTGGCAAAAGCACTGTTGATGCAGAAGTACTCGACAACCTAGAAGAGGCCTTGGTTAATGCCGATGTAGGTATTGATACTACTATACAAATAATAGAACGCATTGAGAAAAGAGTACAGCAAGATAAATACCTTGGTACAAGCGAACTTAACAGATTATTGCAGGAAGAGATTGAGGCAATACTGATTGATGGTACCGACAACTTGCATAAGAACTTTGAAGTACCTGCCAACAAAAAGCCCTACATCATATTGGTAGTTGGCGTAAATGGTGTGGGAAAAACAACCACTATTGGAAAATTGGCTCATAATTATAAGAAGGCCGGTTACAATGTATTGCTAGGTGCTGCGGACACTTTTAGAGCCGCAGCTGTAGACCAATTAACAATATGGAGCGAACGTGTGGGTGTCCCCATTGTAAAACAAGCAATGGGAAGTGACCCAAGCGCTGTGGCTTTTG
>CANGFK010000328.1 GCA_947452925.1 Chitinophagaceae bacterium
ATTCGGGGTGAGGTGATGGTCTTGCTACCAAATGCTTTTGCAAACATTCGCGCGTAAGTAGTATCGTTATTTAGTTTCAGTATGACACTATCCATATTTTCTGCCATCTCATTGGGTGCTGTAATAGGTGCAATGGGTTGACTTTCTAGTTGATGAATTCTTCCATCTAGCATAAAATCCTTCTGCCAAGCAAGATTGAAAAGGGTAGGGGTATTGCGAAAAGTTTGGGCATTATTGTATCCGTGGCTAAATGGATGTTCATAGGTGGCAAATGCACTGAACTGTTGATGACAGCTAGCGCAAGGGAAATTGCCATCTTTGCTGAGGCGACCATCATAAAACAACTTCTTGCCGAGTTCGAAACCTTCCTGAGTGATGGGATTCTTCTTGAAATCATACACAGGTTGCGGCCATCCTTTAGGAACGATAAAAGGAATTTTCTTACCGATTATCTTGGTAGATGGCTCTTTGTTCTGCCAGGAAACAGCAAGTAAAACGAAGAGCAATAGCGATAGTATCGTTATTTCAATTCTTCTCATCTAATAATTGTCTCTGTTTATTTTACTACGTTGATTCTTTATTTCTGCATTTCGTTTCTTGCTCTCTATTCTTTTTTCTTTAGCTGCTTTGGATGGGTGTGTTGCGATACGTATTTTCTTTTTTAGGAGCGATTTGTTAATCAACTCATTCATTTTGGTAATGACATTGGCTTTATTGTCTAGCTGTGTTCTTGCCGTTTGTGATTTGATCAAGAGTAATCCTTCGATGGTGATTCTATTGGAAAGTCTTTGATGAATCAGTTGTTTTTGTGCTTCATTAAAAAGGGAAGAATTATTTATATCCCATCTTCCCTCCACCATCGTCTCTACTTTGTTTACGTTTTGTCCGCCGCTGCCCCCACTTCTAGCTGTTCTGAATTCAATTTCAGCACTTATATCTATGTTCATCAGATAAAAGTAAGTGAATTGTTGGATATCGGGTACTACTTAGGTGATTCTTATAAAAGGTTAATGAATTAGGGTGGTTGTTGTTTAGCAAAAAATGCCGCTTCAGAAACAAAGCACAGAAAAGAAATTGAGTAATGAATTTCTACTAGTTCTTTCTATTTTTCAGTGAAACATGCGCAGTTATTTCAATCTGAATAATGAAGATAGGAATGGATTTCTGCTAAAGAGAGACTAAATAAATATTTTAGATAATAATGAACCGCATTAATTTCCTACTTTTCCGGCTTAATTAATACTTATGGCAAAAATATTAGTGACAGGCGGCTGCGGTTACATAGGCTCGCACACTATTGTGGACTTGATAGAGAATGGTTTTGAAGTAGTTTGTGTGGATGATAACTCTCGTTCTTCCATTAAAGCGTTAGATGGAATAGAAAAGATAACTGGAGTTAAAGTAAAGAATTATGTAGTTGATTTAAAAGGATTTGAGCCCACTAGAAACATATTTGTAGAGAATCCGGACATTACCGGGATAATTCATTTTGCCGCTTATAAGGCAGTAGGGGAGTCGGTGGAGAAGCCATTATTCTACTATGAAAATAATATGTTTTCTCTGGTAAACTTATTGAAGTGTGTGGAGGAATTTAAGGTGCCTTACTTTGTTTTTTCTTCTTCTTGCACCGTCTATGGCAATCCGGATGCGATTCCTGTAACTGAGAATACGCCTACCAAGAAAGCAGAAAGCCCGTATGGAGCTACCAAGCAGATGGGCGAAGTTATGATTGAAGATTTCTCTAAAAAGGCAAGTGCTACTTCTATCCTGTTGAGGTATTTTAATCCGGTTGGTGCTCATCCATCCATCAAGATTGGAGAATTACCCATAGGTAGACCAATGAATCTGGTACCTGCCATCACACAGACTGCTATTGGGAAGTTGCCGAAGATGATGGTTTATGGTGATGATTATCCAACAAGAGATGGCAGTTGTTTGAGGGATTATATTCATGTTTGCGATATTGCACATGCCCATACATTGGCACTGCAGTATTTGATTGACAAGAAAAATGCGTCGAAGTGTGATGTATTTAATCTTGGTTCTGGTAATGGGGTGACGGTGTTGGAAGCCATTAATACTTTTGAGACAGTGAGTAATGTAGCATTGAACTACGAGATTGGACCTAGGCGTGGAGGAGATGTGGTGGCCATTTATGCAGACAACAAACAAGCTGTGGAAGGTTTGGGCTGGAACGTAAAATATGGTCTTGTAGATATGATGAGTACAGCCTGGAAGTGGGAACTGAAACTGAAGGAACAGAACAGATAAATTATACACCTCAATTATCATCACATAAATTTGCAACTATGAAAATACTAATGGTTTGTTTAGGGAACATATGTAGAAGCCCTCTTGCTGAGGGCATATTGCAAGCGAAAGCTAATTCTGCCGGACTTGACTGGCAGGTGGATAGTGCCGGAACCGCCAACTATCATGTTGGGGAGACTCCGCATAAACTTTCTATCAAAGTGGCAAGTGAATATGGGGTAGATATCAGTAAGAAACGAGTTCGTCAGCTAGCAAAACTGGACTTCACCCTCTTTGACAAGATTTATGTGATGGACAGGGAAAACTATAATGGGGCAAAGCGTATTGCTGGAGAAAACTGGGACTTGAGTAAGATAGAATTTCTATTGAATGAAGTGAATCCGGGTGAAAATAGAGAGGTACCTGATCCTTGGTATGGTGGGTATGAGAATTTTAAAGATGTATATGCTTTGTTGGATGAGGCGTGTGAGAAAATAGTTAGTAGTTATAAAGCATAAGTTGCAAGTCGTAAGTCATAAGTCAAATTATCTGGACTTACAACTTACAACTTACAACTTACAACTAAAAAAAATGGCAAAAGTTACAGTTAGTTTACCACAGGGAACAAGAGATTTTTCGGCGGAGGTAGTGCGTAAACGGAATTATATATTTAATACTATCCGAAATGTTTTTGAGTTGTATGGTTTTGCACCGCTCGAAACACCCGCTATGGAAAACCTAGATACCTTGATGGGAAAGTATGGAGAAGAGGGCGACAAACTGATATTTAAGATACTGAATAATGGCTTGGATAACCCTGCCAAGCAGGAACAAATACGAACCGACTTTGAGAAAGTTTTGGAAGGAAAGAATACCAAAACAATTACTGAACGAGCACTACGCTATGATCTGACTATTCCTTTTGCACGGTATGTGGCCATGAATTATGGTCAATTGACTTTACCCTTTAAACGCTACCAGATTCAACCAGTCTGGCGTGCTGACAGGCCACAAAAGGGACGTTACAGGGAGTTTTATCAATGCGATGCCGATGTGGTGGGAAGTAATAGTTTACTGAATGAAGTAGAACTAGCTAATATTTATGCAACTGTATTCGCTAAACTAGGTGTAGAGGTAGAAATACGCATTAATAGTCGGAAGATACTGGCTGCTTTGGCTGAGCTTTGTGGTGGGGCAGATAAATTAATCGATATCACCATCGCCATAGATAAGCTAGATAAGATAGGTATAGAAAAGGTAAAAGAAGAATTGGTTCAGCGTGGGTTAGCTGTAGCTCAGATAGATATTATAGAGAAATATCTCGCAATTACGGGAAGTAATGAAGAAATACTTGCTGCTGTTACTGCTTTAATTGGCCATACAGAAATAGGAAAGGCGGGGATAGAAGAAATAGAATATGTTTTAGAGTATAACTCGCCACTCACCACTCACCATTCACCACTCACAATAGATCTTACCCTTGCTCGTGGTTTAAATTATTACACCGGTCTTATCTTCGAAGTGAAAGCCATTGGCGTACAGATGGGAAGTATTGGCGGCGGAGGAAGATATGATGACCTTACAGGTTTGTTTGGTGTTCCTAATGTGCCTGGTGTAGGCATTAGTTTTGGTGTAGACAGGATTTATGATGTGATGGAAGAACTAAAACTCTTTCCTGAAACAGTCCATACAGGTGTGAAGATTCTGTTCTTTAATCTAGGAGAACAAGAAAGCAAGGTCGCTTTTGCTTTAATGCAACAACTACGCAATAACAACATTGGCTGCGAGCTCTTTCATGAGGCTGCCAAGATGGACAAGCAGTTTAAGTATGCAGACAAAAAACAGATTCCGATTGCCATCATCATCGGTAGTAAAGAATTGGAAGAAGGTACTTGTCTGGTGAAAGATTTACTCCTTGGCGAGCAGAAAACAATAGCACAATCGGATCTGGTCAAAGAGTTCATTTAATCAACTGAGTTAACAACTGAAAGTTACTAATATTATAATACAATTTTATACACATCAA
>CANGFK010000329.1 GCA_947452925.1 Chitinophagaceae bacterium
CACCTGTCTCATACAATGCTGCCAAGGAAACGTTTCAATCAGGTTATCCGAGTGGCGTATTTTCAATCAATCATACCAAGGTTATTTATGTCACTGCGGGAACAAGCCTATTGGCTATAGCAAGTAAAAATGACATTGCCTTGTCCAGTCTATTAAGTTTTAATGAAATGGAAGAGGTTGATGTTACTTCTTCGCCTCAATTAATTTATCTCGAGAAAAAACAAACAAGAGGAAGTGTGGATACGCACGTGGTAAAGGGTAATGAAACGTTATTGGAAATTAGTCAGAAGGAAGGAGTAAGGCTTGATAAAATTCTGGAATATAATAAACTAAAAAAGGAAAGTATTGTAAAGGAAGGCGAAAAAATATTACTACATCCGACTGCAACATTTGGTCTTTCAAAATAACTTTACTTTAAAATTAAACTACTAAATATGAGTGCAATTACTGTACACGACAAACAATTTGTTCCATTTATTGCAGAAGAAACTATCCTGCACAAAATAAAAGAGCTCGGCGCCACACTCAACAAGGATTATGAAGGAAAGAAACCTCTGTTTATTGCGATACTAAATGGCTCATTCATGTTTGCGTCAGATCTGTTTAAAGAAGTGACTATAGATGCAGAGATATGCTTCATAAAGCTAGCCTCTTACAAAGGAACACATTCTACAGGGCATGTAATTACTGCTATTGGTTTGGATATGGATATTACAGGTAGGCACGTAGTTATTCTAGAAGATATTGTTGATACAGGAAAAACCTTGCAGTCATTCCTGCCTCAACTACAAAACCAACGACCAGCTTCTTTAAAAATAGCTGTTCTGCTACATAAGCCAGATGCACAGCAGGTGCCGTTGCCGATTGACTATGTCTGCATCACCATTGCCAATAAGTTTGTACTTGGTTTTGGATTGGATTACGACGGCCTTGGACGTAATATCAGAGAAATATATCAGATAAGTGAATAATTAACCTATTGCAAACAAAAAAGGGCAGTGATTGATAATCAGTGTCCTTTTTTACATTCAGGTCAAATTACTTTCAAATTTTTGAGCATCTCAAATGGAATTTAGACAAGGGGCATTGAAAGTCAATTGACTGTGAGTTTAGTTAGACTTAGTAACTAACAAAAATCATCCTTATTTTATTATTTACGGCTACCTTGCACACTTTATCCAAAGGGGGTTATATGTTTATTAACAGTTACATAAAAAGATATAATGGCACTTACGGATATACCAAAGATTAATTGCACAATTTAAATTGAAGTTATGGATAAGAAAGATGCGAAGTGGTTGCAAGCGCTTGAGTACCACGCTCAAGGCCGACCAGGTAAAATTGAAGTGATTCCCACCAAAGAAGCAAAAACACAAAGAGACCTTAGCCTAGCATATAGCCCCGGAGTTGCTGCACCCTGCATGGAAATTTTCCATAATCCCGAAGATGTTTACAAGTACACAGCCAAAGGGAATTTAGTTGCTGTAATCAGTAATGGAACTGCTGTCTTAGGTTTAGGAGACATCGGTCCCGAAGCGGGTAAGCCTGTTATGGAAGGGAAAGGGGTACTTTTCAAAATATTTGCAGATATAGATGTATTTGATATTGAAATAAATGAGAAAGATCCAGAGAAGTTTGTTCAGATAGTGAAGGCTTTGGAGCCAACTTTTGGAGGTATTAATTTAGAAGATATCAAAAGCCCTGAATGCTTTTATATTGAAGAAAAATTGAAGGAACAGTGTAAGATTCCTATCATGCACGATGATCAGCATGGTACAGCCATTATCAGTTCTGCTGCATTATTGAATGCTCTTGAAATTCAAGGAAAAAAGATTGAGGACGTAAGAATTATTGTAAACGGAGCTGGTGCTGCATCCATGTCTTGTTGCAAACTATACAAAGCATTAGGCGCCAAACCAGAGAACTTCCTCATGTTTGATAGTAAAGGAATTATACACATAGGAAGAGAAGGACTTTCTGAGAATAAGTTATTGTTTGCTGCAAAGAGTGCCGATTGGACATTTGAATCCGCTTTTGTTGGTGCTGATGTGTTTATAGGTCTAAGTGTTCCGAACGTAGTAACTGCTGAAATGTTAAAAACAATGGCTCCAAACCCAATTGTGTTCGCAATGGCTAATCCTGACCCTGAAGTAACCTATGATATTGCTATGGCGGCTCGAAAGGATATTATCATGGCAACTGGAAGAAGTGATTATCCCAATCAGGTAAACAATGTACTTGGCTTTCCTTACATCTTCAGAGGGGCACTTGACGTAAGGGCTACTAAGATTAATGAAGAAATGAAGCTTGCTGCAGTATTGGCGTTGGCTGAATTAGCAAAGACGCCTGTTCCTGATATGGTAAACATGGCTTACAACCAAAAGAATATGACTTTTGGTACTGACTATATTATACCTAAACCTCTAGACCCCCGCTTGCTGAGTACAGTGGCTCCTGCTGTTGCAAAAGCGGCAATAGAAAGCGGTGTGGCGCAGAGGAAAATAGAAAACTGGGATGCATATAAAGTGGAGTTAGATAAACGCTTAGGATTGGATAACCAGCTTTTACGTGCAATAAGTAGTAAGGCTCGTAAATCGCCAAAGAGGTTGGTATTTGCTGAAGCTGATAACATAAAAATACTTAAAGCAGCTAGTATCGTTTATGATGAAGGTGATGCCTATCCAATATTACTAGGAGAGGAGAGTAAGATAAAGCAGTTGGCTTATGAGCATGATATTGATATTGCCGACTTGCCAATTATCGATCCTCGTAGTGAAGCAATGGATGCAAAGAGGGTAGAATTTGGTGAGCTATTCTTTGAAAAAAGGAAGCGTAAGGGAGTCAATCATTATGAAAGTATCAAGATAATGAAAGACAGGAACCACTTTGGTTGTATGATGCTTGAAACAGGGGAAGCTGATGCAATGATTAGTGGCCTTACCCGTAACTATGCCGATGCAATCCGTCCAGCTTTAAACATCATTGGAACAGAAGACGGTGTGAAGAAAATTGCTGGTATGTATTTGTTACTTACCAAGAAAGGACCATTGTTCTTAGCGGATACGACTGTAAACTTCAATCCATCTGCAGAAGAACTAGCAGATATCACTATGATGGTAGCCAAAGAAGTAAAGAACCTGAATATTACGCCTCGTATTGCAATGCTCAGTTATAGCAATTTTGGCAGCAGTGATAGTTTCGAAGCAAACCTGGTTGCAAAAGCTACAAGATTAGTGAAAGAGCGTAATCCTTCATTGATAATTGATGGTGAAATGCAGGCTAGTGTTGCTTTCAGTAATGACATTCTAAAAGATAACTATCCATTTAGTGAATTGGTTGGGCAGGATGTGAATGTGTTGATATTCCCTAATCTTACTGCTGGAAACATTGCCTACAACCTGATGAAGGAAATTGGAGGGGCAGATGCAATTGGTCCTATATTGTTGGGAATGAAGAAACCAGTTCATGTGTTACAACTGGGCAGCACTGTGAGAAGTATTGTAAATATGTCTTTGGTTGCTGTGGTTGATGCGCAACTGAAATGCAATACCGACATACAACCATTAATTGCAAAAAGTGAGTTTTGGAGTAGGATGAAAGAAAATAAATAGTATAATAATTAATCAGAAAGTACGGGAATCGCAAGTTTGTTACGCCAGAAACTAGCGATTCCCGATTTTTGTATTCATCAAGTTACAAATTATTAATAAGAGATGAAATTATTCGCACACTTAGGAGCTTACATTCTGATGCTAAAGGGAATGTTTACCAAGCCAGAGAACTACAGGATGTATTGGAAAGAATTCATGCATCAATGTGTAGAGATTGGAATGGGAGCATTGCCTATTGTAGTCATTATTTCTATATTCCTAGGTGCGGTATCTACGGTTCAGACAGCCTATCAGCTAGTAAGTCCGATTGTACCCATTACCACCGTTGCTCAGATAGTGCGAGACAGCATGATTCTGGAACTATCCCCAACAGTGTTAAGTATTGTATTAGCTGGCGTGATAGGAAGTAAAATTGCTAGCGAATTGGGTAATATGCGTATAAGTGAGCAAATTGATGCATTAGAGATTATGGGTATCAATCCTAAAAGTTATTTAATTCTTCCCAAAATACTTGCTGGATTGTTAGTAATACCTGGCCTGATAGTAATTTCTGCTTTCCTAGGAATATGGGGAGGTAAGATGGCGGGTTCAATGAGTGGAATATTAGCTCCGGA
>CANGFK010000330.1 GCA_947452925.1 Chitinophagaceae bacterium
CTGTTGAATGCTTCTGTTGATGGTGATAAAATAATCATCAAGAAAGACTTAAATATTGGTATGGCTACTGCATTACCAACTGGCAACCTGATTGTTCCTGTTATTAAAGGGGCTGACCAGTTGAATATTGTTGGATTGAGTACTGCCGTAAATAAATTGGCCAATGATGCAAGAAACAATCAACTGAAGCCTGATGACATTAGCGGGGGAACATTTACCTTCACCAATGTAGGTACCTTCGGCACGTTGATGGGAACACCAATTATCAACCAGCCACAAGTTGCGATACTTGCTGTGGGTACCATCAAGAAAAGACCCGTTGTAATAGAGTCTCCAACCAATGACACCATCGGAATCAGACACATGATGTATCTTTCTCTTAGCTACGACCATCGTATCATTGATGGCAGCATGGGATCTAGCTTCTTGAGTGAAGTGGTTAAAGAGTTTGAAAGTTGGGATCTTAACCGCACTTGGTATCATTATCTATAGTGGTTATTTATCAGTGATTAGTGGTTAGTGATTAATATGTTAAAATAGGCTACCTCCTGCTGTTAGGAAGCAGCCTATTTTTATGTAAAAATTTCACTGACAACTGACAACTAATCACTAAACATTATCACTAACCACTAATCACTAACAACTATTATGTCTCATCCACTTATTATTTATACAGATGGTTCTTCTCGTGGCAACCCCGGACCGGGAGGCTATGGCGTTGTTTTGCAATGGGGTGATAAGGTTAAAGAATTGTCACAGGGATTCAGGCTTACAACCAATAACCGAATGGAACTGATGGGGGTGATTGTTGCTTTGGAAAGCCTTACCAGAAACGATATCCCCGTTACTATCTATACCGATAGTAAATATATTGTAGATAGTGTGGAAAAGAGATGGCTTGATGGATGGATAAAAACAGATTTCAAAGGCGGTAAGAAAAACAAGGACTTATGGATACGTTACTATCAGTTGTCCCGTAAATTCAAAATAAAGTTTGTATGGGTAAAAGGCCATGCAGACAATGCCATGAACAACCGTTGCGATGTATTAGCAACCACTGCTGCCGACAGTGGAAACTTGATTGCAGATATTGGATATACGCCTTCATAGATACTAGAATGTAAACCACTACTATCTAATATCTCTCCTCTAATAAGCCTTCAAATCAGTTGCTTCTATTACGACAATGTCGCCTTTTTGTTTTAGGATAGCCACTCCGTTTTCCTTGGCAAACTTCTCCAATTCAGGATAAAAAGAAAAACTTGCAATACCTAGGTAAAAGTGATGGTTTGCATAAATTGGAAATAGCTGCTTAAAACTAGCTACTTGCTTGGTTATTAATTTTTCAACATCACTTATGTGTGCTTTGTATTTACATTCAATCAAAGCCAAATTCTCTCCATTAAACATGACTATATCAAATTCACCCTGACCACGTTTAGAGGTAGGCATAAAATTCTTAACAATCGTATCATACTTTACGCCACCTAGTTCGGGTTTCTTTCCTAGCGAATTAAAAAAGTAATCTTCAACAGTTGCCCCATTGTTATCTGAGATATTCCCCATCCGGATGCCAATTCGCTCTAGTTTCTTATCGGTTCTAGCTATTTGCGCCTCCGTCTTTGACATTTGTGAATCTGTCTTTGCCATTTGCGCGTCTAGTTTTGCTTGAGAAGCCGCAACCCCAGATAAAAATGCTTTCAATTCATCATCCGTTTTAGCTTGTGAAACTGCCATCCTCGCCACCAACTCCCTCAATTCATTATCTGTCATCACTTGCTATTTCTATAAATATACCCTTTCTTAATGGGGAAGAAACTTAAACAAAAAAAGTGCAGCCCCACCCCATAGGTAGTAGCTGCACTTTATCAATTATAAATTGTAAATTATCAATTCAATAAGCCTTCAAGTTGTCTGCTTCTATTTCTACAACATCACCCTTTTGTTTCAAGATAGCTACTCCATTTTCTTTTGCCATCTCCTCCAATTCCGGATAAAAAGAAAAGCTGGCAAGCCCTAGAAATATTTTATAATCCTTAAAATTCGGGAACACATCTTTAAAATTAGCAGCTTTCTTTTCTATCAGCTTCATCAAGTCATTCTTGTGTGCTTTGTTTTTGCATTCAATCAATGCTATGGAGTCTCCATTATACATCACAATGTCAAATTCATCCTCCGATTTTAAGCCAACCCCACTTATATTCCTTCTTACTTTATCGTACTTTACTCCTCCAAAAACTGGTTTTTCAATCAAGCAGTTAAAAAAGTACTCCTCGGTGATGCTACCTATATTATTGGTTACATTACCAAGGGTTATTCCCATTCTTTCAAGTGTTTTATCAGTTCTTGCAAATTGTAGTTCATTTTTCTTTTGCATTTCTTTTAATTCTGCACTAGAAACTATAATCCCTGCCAAAAACTTATCCAATTCTTTGTCTGTTTTCTCTTGAGAAATTGCTATTTTATCAAATCTTTCATTCAGTTCTTCACTTGTCATTATCTTCTATTTCTACAAATGTACCCTTTCTGTAGCGGAACATCCATAAAACAAAAAGTGCTGCCACACCCCACGTGTAGCTGCACTGTAAACCATGATTTGGATTTGGTTTATCAACAGATTTAACAACTTATTAAAGTTGTCAAATCTAATAACCCCTTATTCCTTAACAAACCCTACTCCGCTTACCTTGCAATCTGTAGTTTGAACTCTAAGATGATACACTCCTGCTTGCAAACCACTAACAGACAAGGAAGGGTTCATTGCATCTTTCAATGAAACAGTCCTCACCACCCTTCCTATATTATCAATCATTTGTACGGAAGCAATATGATTTCCTATCACAGTAACAAAACTCTTAGATGGGTTCGGATACACTGCCAATTGCTTACTAACCACTAACCACTCACAACTAACAACTTTGCTGTATGTGCTTGCCCCATCTTTATCAACACTTTGCAGTCTGTAATAGTTAATGCCGTTGGTTGGGTGTGTATCTGTAAAACTATACCCATTTGCCCCACTGCCTATTGCTTTTACGGTGCAAATGTCCGAAAAGGAACTACCATCTGTACTGTGTTGAATGATGAAGTTAGCTGTGTTAAGTTCGATGGTGGTGTGCCAGTTGGTTTGGATGGTTTTGTTGTTGGTACTTGCCGTGAAGTATGATAATTTTACAGGTAAGCCTGTTGGATTATATTTAGAAATGTAATAATAACCGCTGTCATTGGTAAAGCCACCTGCAATATATAGATTACCATTGGCATCGGTTATTGTACTATTAATATTACCACTAAAGGTGGATGTATTAGTTCCGCCAAGCTCCCCCCAACTGCTGCCGTTCCATTTAGCTACATAGTAGTAGTAATTGCTATTGTAAAAATTGCCTGTGGTATATAGATTCCCATGTGTATCAGTTGTGATTCTGCCAATAAAATTATTAAATATAGAGTCTTGGTTGCCACCCAATTCGTCCCATGCACTACCGTTCCACTCGGCTACATAATGGCGACCATTTGTATTAGTATAGTTACCCCCAATAAATATGTATCCTTTCGAATCAATTGCGATACAGCTAATGTCATCATTAAAAGTGGATGTGTTGCTGCCTCCTAATTCGCTCCAAGTACTGCCATCCCATTTGGCTACAAAGTAGTAATTATTACTATTATAAAAGACACCTCCAGCATACAAATTACCGCTAGTATCGGTAGTAATACTAAGAATTGATTTATTAAAGATAGAGTCGCTGCTGCTTCCTAGTTCATTCCAACTACCACCATCCCATTTAGCTACAAAGGGTTTACCGTAGCCGTTAGTAAAACTGCCCACCGCATATAAATTCCCCTTTATATCAATAGTGATACTATATATTTGACCTCTAAACGAAGAACCATATATCCCACCTAATTCACTCCAACTACTGCCGTTCCATTTGTATACATAATAATTATTGTTGCCGCTATTATAGAATTCACCAGCAGCATATACATTACCACTTGTATCAGTAGTGATACTTTTAATCTTACCATTAAAAGTAGAGGTATTTGTACCCCCTAATTCGCTCCAACTGCTTCCATTCCATTTAGCTACATAATATTTGCCAAAATTGTTATTCCTCCCATTTGTAAATTCACCAGCAGCATATATATTCTCGTGTGAATCTTTAACAATACTATTAATTACTCCATTCAATTTGGAGGTATTGGAGCCGCCTAGTTCTTC
>CANGFK010000331.1 GCA_947452925.1 Chitinophagaceae bacterium
ATAACAAACATAGTATGCAGAAAATCTACGCTTTATTACTTACTTTCTTCATTTTCTTAAGCGCCATTGCACAATATTCTGGTAATGGCGGAGGCAATTACAACAAAGGTGCTGGAGGTGCCAACAGAGCCAATCTGAATATTGGACATTTCTATGGAAAAATTGTTGATGATAAAAAGAAAGGAATTTCTGGCGTTACTGTTCAACTTATTGGAAATAAGTTTGATACTGCCACCAAACAAATGAAACTAAAAGTAGTAAAAACAGATATTACTGAAAAAAATGGAGATTTTGACTTAGATGCTATTTCGCTATTTGGAGACTACAAACTAAAGATTAGCTCAGTTGGCTACAAAAAGATTGAGATGACTATCTCCTTTGGCATACAGAGACCAACCTCTGGAGTACCGGTTGATTACCAAAAGATTGCAACAATGGCTGACAAAGACTTAGGTAATATTAAGCTGGAAACAGATGCTGCTGATTTGGGCAATGTTACTGTAACTTCAGTTGCTAAACCTGTAATGGAAGTTGGGTTGGATAGAAAAATATTTAATGTCGATAAGAACCTCAGTAGCACAGGTCAGACTGCCACTGAAATCATGAAAAGCATTCCGTCACTAAGCGTAGATATAGATGGCAATGTAACAATGCGTAATGCTACCCCAACCATTTTTGTAGATGGTCGTCCAACTACCCTAACCTTAGATGAGATACCATCTGATATAATTGACAAAGTAGAAATAATCACCAATCCATCAGCCAAGTTTGATGCAAGTGGTGGTGGTGCAAGTATCTTAAATATTGTATTAAAAAAGAATAAGAAGAATGGCTATAACGGTAATGTAAGGGTAGGAATTGATCAGAGAGGCCGAGCAAACGGCGGAGGTGATTTAAACTACCGCCAGAATAAAATAAATTTCACAGGTAGTTTGAACTACAATCAACGAAAGTCCATTTCGACCACAAGTAATAACACGGTTTATTATACAACACCTATCAATACCAATGTGTACTATACAACAACTGGTACCAATGATGGTCATATTGGCTTCTACAGGGCAGGTATAGATTATTTTGCTGACATCAGAAATACTTTCAGTATTTCTGGAAACTTTGCACAAGGGAAATTTAATAATACTACCCCTCAAAACATTGACACCTCTTATGGACAAACACTTTCCTCCTACACCTTCAGGAATTCTGCGGGGGAAGGAAAGTTCCAGAATATTGGTGGTCAGTTAAGCTACAAACACAACTTCACAAAAGAGGGCGAAAACATCACCGCTGATGCCAATTATAATTCTATTACTAACAGCAATTATATCAATATAAAGTCTCAGAACTACAACCAATTTGGTGGAATACAGAAAAATCCGTCCTTTATGCAACAGAGTAATGGTAGTGGCTATAATCACTATTTCACAATCCAAAGTGATTATGAAAATCCCATAACTGATGATAAAAAGATAGAAGCTGGTGTGAGAGCCGCTATTAGAAATTTTAAAACAGAAAATTACCAGTATGCAGGAGATTCGGCAACAACAATACCATTTAGTCCAAGTGCAAGTAGCTTATATAAATATACAGATGAAGTATTTGCAGCTTATGGCACTTACAGCTTTAAAATAAAGAAACTCAGCTTGCAATTTGGACTTAGAGCAGAAAGTTCCAACTACTCTGGACATCTAGATTCTCTTCCGGGACAAACAGGAATAAAAAACACTGATTTCAAGGTTGATTATCCAATTAGTCTTTTCCCGAGCGTTTATTTAACTTATAAAATAAATGACAACCAGAGTTTGCAGTTGAACTATTCAAGAAAAATAAATCGTCCTAACTTTTTCCAGATTTTACCTGTATATAATTTCAGTGATCCGCAAAATCCAGGAGTTGGTAATCCAAACCTAAAGCCTGAGTTTGCAAACAACCTAGAATGGTCTTACAACAATAGCTATAGCCGCACAGACAATTTCATGGCTACAGCTTATTTAAAATATGCTACAAATCTTATTACATCCTATATCTATAAGGATGTTAATAAAAATTTACAAGTGGGAACGTCAACCAGTGATAGTCTATTTTATACTAGTTACACAAATGCCAATTATTCCTACTCGTACGGATTAGAATTGACTGAGAAAATAACGGTGGTGAAATGGTGGGATTTGCTATTAAACTTCAATCTATTTAATTCAAAATTGAGTACTGATATCCCTAACGAAACTGCCGTGAACAATAGTCTTTTTAGTTGGTTTTCTAAAGTAAATACTACATTCAAATTAGGCAAGGGTATTAGTCTTCAGTTTACCTGGGAAAGCAGATCTAAAATCATATCACCTCAAAATGGTGGTGGAGGTGGTAGTAGTAGTGGCGGAGGCGGAGGCCGCAGTAGTGGTATGTTTGGCGGTGGTCCGCAAACATTAGCACAAGGCTATACGTTACCACGCTATTGGGATGTAGATGCCTCCATTAGAAAGGATTGGACATGGAAAGGAGGGCGAGGTGCGTCACTCACGCTTTCTACGAACAACATTTTCCGGACAGGCAATATGACACAGACTTATTCTACATATTTCTCTCAATATGCAGAACGATTCAGGGATCCACAGCTATTTAGACTTAACTTATCCTATCGATTTGGGAAGGTTGATATAAGTTTATTTAAAAGAAAGAATACGAAGGCAGATCAAAGTGGGGCATTGGAAGGAATGAGCAACTAAAAAGAGATAAACTTGTAAGGTAATTGAAAGCTCATTTTTACTTTAGCTTCTGTATCCATACATCTTCTCAACATCTTTCACAATGCTTTCCATCAGTCTGTCATCGTTCATGGGGTCGTAAGTTTGCTTGAGGCTGCTTCCAAATATGAATGCTACAGATTGCCAGAATCCGGCATTAAACCCACCCTTATACTCTTTTATTATTTCATAGCAATTATCGCCTGTTTGCCTTCGTATGAGTTTCATTAGAACCTTTCCCTGATAGACGGAAAGATTGGTTATTTTGTTAGCAAACTGTTGTCTGAGTTCTTTTTCTTTCGAATGTATAATTGCTTTGCGTTGACTTTCGTCTGAAACATTCACTAGTCTGGCATTTATTTCATTGATGGTTCTACTGGCAGCTATCGCATACGGATAAGTGACATATACCGCATTACGGAGTCTTGTCCACTCTACCCAATATTTTTTCCATTTAGGATTAACCTTTGTATAAACAGAAAGAGAAGGCAGATAGCCACTTGGAATTGTATCTCCCTCTGCCGTAATGTAGCCATACACTTTGATGGTATCATTAACACCAAGCTTTTGAGCCTGAATGGTTTGTACACCGACAAACAGTAAGATAAGTAATATACAAGGGCTTTTCATGGCGCATTCGGGTTTAATATCCGATTTGTAATTAATGCATAAAACTACAAATAAGTAACCTATCAACTGCAACTTATTTATTGACGCATCGCAACTGGTAACGTCCAATTAACAACTCCCCTTCTATACCGTTGCTTTCTTCTGATCTTCCCATAACTTTTTGCCGTACCCCTGATGTACGTGCTTTTCACTATGGTATGAGGAACGCACTAACGGACCACTCTCTACGTAATCAAAACCTAATTCATATCCAATTTCTCGTAACTCTGCAAACTCATCAGGGTGAACATATCTAAGAACAGGCAGATGTTTTTTTGTTGGCTGTAAGTATTGACCAAGAGTCAATACATCCAGATTTACTTCACGCAAATGCTCCATTGTTTCAATTATCTCTTGTTTGGTCTCACCAATACCCAGCATCAAACCAGACTTAGTGCGCATCCCACCTTCCTTAAGCATCCGTAATACGTCTAGACTACGGCGATATTTTGCTTGAATCCGTACCTTCCTTGTATTCTGTTCAACAGTTTCCATATTATGGCTCACCACTTCAGGAGCAGCATCTATCACACGTTGAATTTGTTCGGGGATACCTCTGAAATCTGGTATTAATGTTTCTAATGTAGTAGTTGGATTGAGGCTTTTTACAGCTTTGATAGTATTGTACCAGATGATAGAACCCCCATCTTTTAACTCATCTCTGTCAACACTGGTAATCACGGCATGTTTGACCCTCATCAGATTTATAGCCTCTGCAACTCGCTGTGGCTCGTCCCAGTCCACTGCTTCTGGCCTGCCAGTAGCCACTGCACAGAAGGCAC